>JBIKSN010000223.1:0-5455 GCA_044348585.1 Flavipsychrobacter sp. | reverse complement strand
CTTTCAGATCTAGTTTATCAAAGGTCAGGCCTACGGTTTCTTCATTCTTCATAGGGTGATACAATTTAACTACACATGGTGGTAGGGTGAGTTATTCAATATACTGAACGACCGGTAAACCTGTTCAGCAACTATCAATCGGACCAATTGGTGAGGGAACACCAGCCCCGATAACGACCAGGTTTGTTTCGCCCTGCTTTTAACCGCGTCACTTACACCAAAGGCCCCTCCTATTAAAATGACCAGCGTTTTTACACCCTGATTCATAAACTGTTGCATCTGCTGGCTCCATTGCACCGAATTGAGTAATTTGCCCCGTTCGTCCAGCAACACCAGATAATGATTGGCCGTTAATCGCTTCAATACCAGCTCTTCTTCCACCTGCCTGGTACGTGCCACGTCGGTAGTAGCCAGTTTCTTAGGTGGCTGCAGCACCACCAATTCTATGCTGTTCCAGGGCTGCGTTTTCTTGAAATAGTAGTTCACCCCCTCTTCTATGAAAGCGTCATTCTCCTTACCTAAAGACCATATTTCAATGTGCATATGCCCCGTTTATGAGGTAAAAATAGGCTTTCAGGCACAATCCGGGTTATGTCAATTAAGCCGGCGACTAAGCCACCCTTATTTCGGCTCGAAAAAAATCAGGATTCTCTGAAAAAACTGTTTTGTAAAACGAAACTGTTCTCCTATCTTTGCAGTCCGAAAAACGGAATGGCCTTGTAGCTCAACTGAATAGAGCATTTGACTACGGATCAAAAGGTTTCAGGTTTGAATCCTGACAAGGTCACCACTAAGCGGAAGAGACTTCAGAAATGAAGTCTCTTTTTTTGCCCATACTCCACTCGTCTTCCCAAAGGTCAAACCCTCATAATATCAATATCATGAATATCATTAACTTTATGCCACGTAAGCCGAAAGAGAACTAATACCCTATCCAAACCCCGAAATTACGGTTCCATGTATAAACGAAACCTGATCCCGCAACACGACCTCACCAACAACGATGGCCGCCACGTTTCTGTTAACTTCGAATCGTGGGGTACTACTTTGGGGCATACTCCTCATCACGCGCATCGGCACAACTTCCATGAGATACTCTTTTTCCATAGTGGAAACGGAACCCATGAGATAGACTTCATGCCGTGGAAAACGCAAAAGGGCACTGTTCACTTCGTTGCTTCGGAGAATGTGCACATACTCATTCGAGACAAAGAGACACTCGGGTGCAGCGTTATGTTCACACCGGATGTTTTTCCTGACGAACTGCTAGCACGTTTGCCATTTTCGAATTCAGCCCCTGTGTTACAACTTACGGCGGAGCAGCAGGTACCGGTTAAAGCAATGCTGGACCTCATATGCACAATGACCGCAAGCAACAATGACCACGCACAGTTGGTGGCACGCAGCCAGATGCATGCCTTGCTGCTGTACCTGGCGGGCGTCGCTGACAGCAACCCGGCCAGTGAAACCACCATATTGCCCGCCACCGTTGTTGCTTTCAAGAACCTGATCCAGAAGCAATTCAAGCTACATGTGAACGTGAACGGCTATGCAGATCAGTTACATATTTCACCCAAGCATCTCATAGACCTGTGTAAAAAACACACCGGCAAGACACCCCTACAACACGTTCGCGAATACACTGTTGCAGAAGCCAAGCGACTACTTTTCAACACCGGTATGTCGGTAAAGGAAGTTGCGTACGAACTCAATTTTGACGACCCGGCTAATTTCTCCAAGTACTTCAAATCGGTATGTGGCTACTCTCCAGCCGACTATCGGAAGGATGGTTAATAATTTACCTGCCAATCCGAATTTCCAACCTTCTCGGCCGACAAGCGCATCTCTAATTTTACAGCATATTTCTTCACAATAAAAAAACAGAAGATTATGAAAAACCTATTGATGACCTTTTCGACTATTTTTCTGTTCGCTGCAGCGAACGCGCAATTAATGAACCCCGGTTTTGAAAGTTGGGAGGGTGCCGGCGGAGCAGCCTACCCAACTGCGTGGTTATGGAATCCCGGCACGATGGAATGGACCAGGACGACCGATGCCCGAAGCGGAAGCTTCGCATTGGAGGTAAGTGTCTGGTATTATTACACAGATACCAAAGCAGAGCAATGGGCTCCTGTAAACTTCAAACCCACCGCACTGGCCGGCTACTATAAATATACCGGCAACACGATCCAGAACCAAACGACCACCCTGACGACCGATGATACTGCCTTCGCTACCATATACCTTACGAAATGGAATACAACGACACAAAAGACCGATACGATAGGTCGCGGACACATGCCATTGCTTGGCAGCCCAAGTTATCGCCACTTCTCATGCCCGGTAGTTTACACAAGCGTTGAAACACCTGACACAGTTTTCGTGAGCATGGATCCATCTTTGATGCGAAACGGAGGCACTTACTTTTCTCCGTCTACCGACGGGCGAAATTCGTTCCTGAAAATTGATGACCTATATCTGCAAGACGCGACCACTGACGTATATGAGGTTGCCACACCAAGTGTGACAGTATGGCCAAATCCCGCCAGGGAGCAGGTGATCGTACGTACAGATAATGTCGGATCGGTTGCCCGGCTTTACGACCTTTCAGGACGCCAGGTGTTAACAAAAACCCTTTCGGGAAGTATTAACAAGATAGATATAAATAGTTTACCAGCCGGCCCCTATGTCCTATCCGTTTCTGACCAGAGCAACAACACACTGATGACACAAACGATAATACATCAGTAATGCGCTAAAGGCTTTTTGTGAAACAATGGTGGCTAACTAAGCGGACTCCTTTGGGGGTCCGCTATTTTTTATATTGACTTCATTTCATTAATCCTGCGACGTTAATTTGCGCGACTTCCCACAAGATTTCTTTGTTGCTCCCAATTTTAGCTAACTAATTGATCCTCAATAAAAAGGTGAGAAGCCAGCTTCCCTTTGCTTCCTAAAACTGCGCAAAAACTGCGCAGTTGCTTCTCACTTTCTGCGCAGTTGCTTCTCAAAACCTGCGCACTTTTGCGCACCCTCTTCCCAAAACTGCCGGTTTGGTTCCCAAAATCTGTGCCTGGAGAACAGGAAAATAAATGTCATAGCACACTCCCTCACCCATTTTTTTGATAACCACATCAAGTTACAACCGCACTGAAATTTCACCAAAAGGAATATCTATGATAGTGCGTTTTTTGTAGTGTCATACAGCGAAAACCCGGAGTCCTGAAAACAAATTCTTACACAATCGCAACTTGAAACCAGCAGTCAAATGAATAAATGTTAAGTTATTAGTTCAGAGACGAATTATTCTGAAGCTATTTGCTCAAAACCTAAGCAAAGTCGATATTTGAACAAATGTAAGCCATGCCTATACCAGATTTTCAATCTTTACTACTGCCTGTACTTCGCGCAATATCAGATGGTTCTGAACACAGAATGAAGGATATTATCGAAAACCTTGCTCTGACATTCAACCTGACAGAAGACGAAAGAAAGCAGTTGCTTCCAAGTGAACGTGCCTTTCTATTTGACAACAGAGTGCACTGGGCGAGATTCTATTTAAAAAAGGCTGGCTTGGTTAACACCTTTAAAAGAGGAACAATAACAATCACAAAGAGCGGATTGGACGTTATAAAGAAATCACCAAAGGCAATTAACCTGAATTTCCTGCGTCAGTTTCCTGAATTTAACGAAGGGTTTACTGCAAAAGAGGATAAAACACGTACGAACGTTGATGAGATGACGCCAAATTCTAATGAGATTGGGACGCCCGAGGAAATACTGGAAAACGCTTATTTAAAAATCCGAGAGGCGCTTTGCCAAGAAATTCTATTTAAAGTCATTTCTCTCTCTCCAAACTACTTCGAAAAACTGGTAGTGGAACTACTTGTAAAAATGGGCTACGGCGGATCTTTAAAGGACGCCGGAAGAGTCATTGGGAAAAGTGGTGATGAAGGAATAGATGGTACAATAAAAGAAGATAAACTTGGTCTTGACATTATTTACATACAAGCCAAACGCTGGAAACCCGGAAACGTCGTTGGCCGGCCAGATCTACAACAATTTGTCGGAGCATTAGCTGGACAGGGAGCTAAGAAAGGAATATTTATTACAACTTCTACCTTTTCAAAAGAAGCAAAAAACTACGTCCCAAGAAACGAAACAAAAATTGTTTTAATAGATGGCGATATGTTAGCTAATTACATGATTGACTATAATATCGGTATAACTCTTCAGCAAACTTTTGAGGTAAAAAAGATCGACAGCGATTATTTTGAAGAAGAATAATATCCGTTGTAACCTCATTTTCAAATTGCATTTGATACTTGTATACATTAAAAATCAATCAAGATATTTTAGAGCGGCTACTAACCGAGGAGACATCGACCCAATTCAAATCAATTCACAACAAGTAATGTTCTGAACTCAACGAAATACAACCACATGAAAAGTAAACAAGAGATAGTGACCAACTGGCTGCCACGGTATACCGGCAAAACACCTGAAGAATTCGGCAAGTATATTCTGCTGTGCAACTTCAGTAAGTATGTGAACATGTTTGCAGAGATGCATGGCGTGCCTGTAAGCGGCATGGATAAACCGATGCAATGCGCAACAGCGGGCGACATAACTATACTGAACTTTGGCATGGGCAGCCCGGGTGCAGCCACGGTTATGGACCTGCTTTCAGCCATATCGCCCAAGGCTGTGTTATTCCTGGGTAAGTGCGGGGGGCTTAAAAAGAACAATAATGTCGGCGACCTCATTCTGCCTATAGCAGCCATAAGGGGTGATGGTACCAGCAACGACTATTTTCCGCCGGAGGTGCCGGCACTGCCCTCGTTCGCGCTGCAAAAAGCGATCTCTACTACCATTCGCGACTATTCGCTCGACTACTGGACAGGAACGGTTTATACCACCAACCGACGGGTATGGGAGCATGACGAGGAATTTAAAGAATACCTGGTAAAGGTGCGGGCGATGGCGATTGATATGGAAACTGCAACAATCTTCACCACCGGCTTCTTTAATAAAATACCGACAGGGGCACTGTTACTTGTGTCGGACCAGCCTATGACACCTGAAGGGGTAAAGACGGCCGAGAGCGACATAGTGGTAACCAAAGACTATGTGAACAGGCACCTTAATATTGGTATTGATTCGTTGAAACAGATGATCAACAACGGACAAACGGTACGCCACCTACGGTTCTGATTGTTTACAAAAAAGAAAGACCCGCATGAAGCGGGTCTTTTACATTATCACAAAAAAGTATCCTTACTTAACTATCACGAGGCGTGACTGCAGCTTCTTGCCATCTTTACCTGCAAACAGCACGGTGTACACACCTGAGGAAAGATCTGTAGTAGCAATCTCGACATGCGCGTCGTTGCAGGCAGCAGCGCGTACTACCCTTCCCATTATGTCTATGATACTTACTGTTCCTGAAACCTGA
>JBIKSN010000338.1:0-2858 GCA_044348585.1 Flavipsychrobacter sp. | reverse complement strand
CAGCCAGTGGCTGTTGCCGCTGCGTGCGGTCACCATATCACCAAACCACTGATGCGCCAGCTCGTGCGCGTTCACCGCAACATAATTGCGGTCATTAAAACTGCGCGCGTCCACTTCAAAGAAATCGCCAAACAGAGTAGCGGAGGTATTCTCCATTGCTCCGTACATAAAATCCTGCACAGGTATCTGCGAGTAAGACTCCCAGCCATAAGGCACGCCTATCTCGCTCTCAAGGAAGTTAAAGATCTTCTCGTTGTACTTGTAGGTATAGTCATACCTGTCCTTCCATTCGGGATAATACCATTGGCGCAAAGGAACGCCCGATGCCGATTTCGTCTCCTTCACATCATACTTGCCTATTCCCAGCATCACCAGATAGGAAGCATGCGGCTTAGACATGCGATAGTGCCACATTATATTGCCATCCTTCAGGTCTTTCTCCATCACTTTCACACCGTTCGACAAGACCTTGTATTCTTTGTTGAACTTCACTATCAGCTCCGTGATCAGCTTGTCGTTCGGTGTATCATAACAAGGAAACCAGTTGCGGTTGTCAACACCCTGCCCCTGCGTCCATATCTGCTTCCTCGACAATCCCTTCGGATCATTCCAACCTATAAAATAGATCCCCCTCTTCGGGTAGGCTGTGTACTCTACTGTAAGACTGTCCGAGCTCCCCCTATGCAATGCGACCGCAGGATAGAACCAAATTCCCTCCTGATTCGTTTTGTAGGGTATATCCTTGCCGTTCAGACTGGCCGATTTTACCTGTATGCCGGGTCCGTCCAGAAAGAATGAATCCACCGCATCCCGCAACGGCGTAAAGTGGTGGGTAATGTTACCCTTCACCAATCCCTTTTCCGGCTCAAACTCCACCGACAGGCGCATCCGCACAAAATCAAGCGGGTGCTCGCGCATGGCGCTGCCCGGGTCATACATCTGCGTTACATTGTGGTGTTGTGCATAGGCAGGTGCACCTGCCATCATTATGGACAATAAAGCCGGAAGAAACCTTTTCATATAATAACAATAATGCATTTTATATCCTAACCGATATCGGTTACAATATAGCAATTAACACTTTGCCTGCATAACCTAACCACAGCCGCATGGGTCTTTTCCGTAATTTTGAACCCGATATATGAAATCTTTCAACGTTCCGGTACACTACCGCAGCCCGCTGGTCACAGCAATCAAGAACAAACGCAAGGCAGATGACAAAATGAAGCGCGACTTCAAACCCACTCTGCTCGAGCTGGGTTCGCTGCATATAGTTCTGGCCCGCCACTTCGGCTTTTGCTACGGCGTTGAAAATGCCATCGAGATCGCCTTCAGGGCTGTCGATGAAAACCCGGGCAAAAGGGTATTCCTCCTCAGCGAAATGATCCACAACCCCGGCGTCAATGCCGACCTCATAGCACTCGGTGTAAGCTTCATCATGGACACAAAGGGAAACATGCTCATCAGTTGGGACGAACTCACAGCCAACGATGTCGTCATCATTCCCGCCTTCGGCACCACGCTGGAACTGGAAGAGACACTGCGCAATAAAGGCATAGACCCTACTCGCTACGAAACTACCTGTCCGTTTGTAGAAAAGGTATGGAACCGTGCCGAGAAAATAGGCAACGATGGCTACACAGTAGTGGTGCACGGCAAACCCGGCCACGAAGAGACGCGCGCCACGTTCTCTCACAGCAAGGCGCACACACCCACGGTGGTAGTAAAAGACATGGAGCAGACCCAGTTACTGGCAAAGTACATCACCGGCGAACTGGACCACAACAATTTCTATACCGAGTTCGAAGGCCAGTTTTCCGTAGGTTTCGATGCGGCGAAAGACCTCGCACGCATTGGCGTGGTGAACCAGACAACCATGCTCGCCAGCGAAACACAGGCCATTGCCGACTACCTCAAAGGGATCATCATCGGCCACTATAACACACCTGCCGACCAGATCGCAGATCGCTTTGCCGACACCCGCGATACTCTTTGTTATGCAACCAACGATAATCAGGGTGCCGTACAGGGCATGCTCGAAGAGACAGCAGATATCGCGCTCGTCATCGGTGGATACAACAGCTCCAACACTTCGCATCTGGCCGAGTTGTGCGAGCATAAACTACCTACATACTACATCAACGATGAATTTTGCATCGTGTCAGGAAAAGAGATCAGACACTACGATCAACACAAACACTTAGAATTGGAAACGGCTAACTATCTGCCGGCTCATCGCCCCATCAGGGTCATGATCACTTCAGGCGCATCCTGCCCCGATGCACTGGTAGAGCGGGTAATACATCGCCTTGCCAACCTCACCGGCAACGAGACTGCATTTGAAACAGCTATAAACGATTGGGCTAAGTAGATCCTCGCCGGGTCTTAATTAGACGAGCGACACCTACGCTCTATTTTACAGGAGCCACCTTGTAATACCGATACACATTCATGAACTCACTACCGGTTACGGGGTCGGTGATGATAATTGAATCACTCTTCGTTATCTCGTTAGGGTACTCTCTTACAGTCTCCGATTTGTTGGTATGATAGTCCACAGTCATCCACATCTCCGTTCCCGTCTTGTCGTAGCGATACATAATGCGCTCTATAGGCAGCGGCTGCCACACTCCGTTCGAGTCTTTGTACTTGTTCACATGGTCCACATACTGATACACCTTCGACAAAAAGCGCAGGCGCGTATGGTCCTTCAGCGTATCCACGCCCAGCTTCACACTGTTGATATCATAAGCATCATAACGAATGATAGTATCACCCAGCTTCTGCTGCATGAAATTGAAGAACTCAGGTAACAGATAAAAATTCCTTACCGGTGCACTATACTGCTGCCGCCCGAA
>JBIKSN010000352.1:0-2595 GCA_044348585.1 Flavipsychrobacter sp. | reverse complement strand
CCGGCATCTTCTCCTCCTTTTCCTTCTTTTTGCGGCGTTGCGCCCACGAGGGCACCACCAGTAGCAGCATGATCACAGTAAGTACAGTATTGCGCATAGCATCAGATTGTCGGTAGTAAAGATATCCAATTAAGACAGCCGCTCACTCAGAAAAGCTAGTCAAATTTGTAAAGTTTATGCTTCTCTATCAGGTTTATTAATAGCTGGGGATATTTTGGATTAGTAGCATAACCCGCCTTTTTCAATCCCTTTGCCCACCCTTCATAGTCATCGCGGTCCAACTCAAAGAGCGCTTCATACCGTTTCCGCTTCAGAAACTCCGAGTGATCGTGAAACGAGGCTTCGGCATGTTTGTACCGCCTGAAACACTCGTTCGGCTTGTCATCATCCACATGATACGTTCGTCCGTTCCAGTCTCCCGTGCACTTGATGCCAAAGTGATTATGTGCCCGCCGTGCCAGTTCGCTGTTGCCGCTGTTCGACTCCAGTATCCCCTGCGCCAGGGTGATGCTGGCAGGTATACCATGCTTGCGCATTTCCTTCTTGGCTATCTTTTTGTAGGCTGCTATGTATTCCTCAGTCGTTAGCTTATGCTTCGTGGCCCTCCGCTGTTTGTGCAGCTTGCGGTGGCAAGAAGAGAAAAGAACAAGTATCAATAAAGGAACAAGATAGTAACGGGTCATATACAGTTGTGAATACTGCGAATTTAAACAAAAGCAGCGTAACTACGCCTCCTGCGTAGCCTGCGGGCGTTTGTGTTTCCACCGCCTGTGCGACCACAACCATGTCTCGGGCTCAGCTACTATATCGCGCTCCAGCCTGCGGGTGTGCAGCTCCGATATCTCACCTTCTTTTGTAGCGGCAGGGTCGGCCACCAGCAACTCGGCATGCAACTCGTAATAACCACGCCTCACCCTGCGAATGTGCACATACACTATGGGCAGCTTCAGCTTCCTCGATATCACTTCCGTGCCCCAGAACACCGGAGTATCCTGATTCAGGAATGTGGTCCAGTACGCATTATCGGGCTGTGGGGTCTGGTCGGCAATGAACGCTGTTACATTCACTCCACTCCTGTTGCCCAGCATCTCCTTAAAGGTGTTCTTCATCGGTATCAGCCGCGCACCGAACCGTGTCCTCATGCGGTACATAAGCCCGTTAAAATACTTGTTCTGCAGCGGATGATAGATCACATACAACTGCTGCATCTGCTCCAGACTGAAACAGTTTCCACCCCACTCCCAGTTGCCCAGGTGACCCATCACCAGTATGGCGCTTTGTTCCTTTTCATTCAGTTCGGCAAACAGCTTTTTGGCGTCGTCCGTCAGCCAGGCATGTTTCCGCATGGTATCCGGACTAATGGTCAGTGTCTTAAAGGTCTCTATGAACAGATCGCACAGGTACCGGAAGAACGCCTTCCTTATCGCCAGCAATTCCTGCTCCGTCTTCTGCGGAAACGAGTTCCTCAGGTTCTGCAACACCACTTCCTTGCGGTAGCCGATCACCCTGTACAACAAAAAGAAAACCAGATCAGAGAACAGGTAAAGTACCGGGAATGGCAGCAACGACAGCAGGTAAATAAACGGAAGAGAAATGTAATAGACCAGCGCTTGCAAGTTCGTTGTGTTTCGGTAAAATTAGTTTTTTCTGCCCAACCTCTGCGCCCCTGCCGGGCGTCATTACCGTAGAATTTCCGCACAAGATGCTGGCAATTACTTTTTTGCGACCAAAACTTGCCTATTTTTATCAATAACTTACCAACTTCTGAAACGCTTTCTCATCATATCGCTTGCCTGTCTGGTTGCCGCTTGCAACAAAGACAAGAACACAACGCCTGCGGCCACACAACCAACCGGACCCGTGTCATTTTACAATCTTGAGTTCGGGGGCAAGAAATATAAAGAAGTGTCAGACAGCATCACCTCTGTACAGGTCGACACCCTGTTCATCGGCAACAACCCGAAAACGGGCAAGCGCGAATACCAATTGCAGATCTATTGGCCGGGCAAGAACCTCACCCTTGCAGCTGTGGGTCGCAAGGACGATACCACCACGGCTACGGGCACCTATGTCACCTCACTTACCGGTTACACCATGCCGCGCCCGGTGTCGTCCGCATTATCAGTATTGGTTATCGGCGATACTACTTTCACCTACATGGGCACCGAGAACTCTACCATCAACGTTACCGCCGCCGATAATACCGGGATGAAGGGCACCATCAATTTCACGCTCTTCAATAACAGCGGTTCATTCCCGGCAACAGGAGATTTCGAGATCTATAAGTGATCATCAGATCGCTCTCGCCAGTTCCAGCAGTTTTGAAACTGCTTCGGGCCTTGGTTGCAGCATTTCCTGCTTCAATGCTGCATACAGCTCGCGCTCATCCCTTAGCAGAGAATAAGTACCGTCTTCCAGACCTGCCTGCGCAATTCTGAGGAAATTTGTGGCGGGATTGTGAGTAAGTTTCTTACGTAAAGTTCTATCCATTGAGTGGCTGATTTACAATAAAAACGTCATTACCGTGCCTTTATTGCACCGGTTGTGAAAATATATGTTAAAGAATCACCTACCACCCCTCCCCCCAACCTCGGT
>JBIKSN010000222.1:0-5493 GCA_044348585.1 Flavipsychrobacter sp. | reverse complement strand
TTTGAATGGTTGTAATTGGTTAGTCTGTGAATAATATTGGTTAGTCTCATAGTGATAGAAGCTTATAGGAACACGCATAATTTCTTAGTGGTAGAAGTATAGAGGTTGATAAATCCGTATATGAAACGCTTTTGCGTATTTTTCTGCACTTAACAAGCTGCGGTACCTGTGTAAGTGTACCATGTCTTATCGCTGTCCCAAATCAAATCCGCATACGAAACGGGAGGCCATAGAAGCGCCGGCTGTCAGACAGCGGGTGAGGGTCTGGCCCTACGTAATATGCGGCGCGATTGCAGCATATTGTGTTGCTTCTTTATGAACAAAATTGTCATAAGTAGTACCATATTGTTAGTTTTAAAATGAATAATACCCGGTTGGTCCCTGATAGCAATATTCCAGATCACAAGATCAGGGTAATGCAACAGCCGGTGACGAGTGTCGAAGCACTGATCATGATTCTGACAAGGGTCGGGACGTGGTACATCGGCATTGTCCTAAATATGGATATTTCCGTTGGTACGTCCATGTTCCGGCTGTTGCATGAATTACGTTCTATCCGTCGTCGAAATTAGATATCGCCATAAGTGCTCATTTAATGGTCAGTAGTAATAGTAGTGTGAGTTAGTAGTTAGTCAAATTAATTTTAATTAATAGTGTATTTAATCATTTTAAATAAATAATAATCAATAGTTTACAAACTAAATAATACTTTGTAAATTTATTTAGTTTTTGACAGGATCATCAAACATAGAACCTGCCGACACCGAAAAGATGTTGCCATTTGTTTTCGTTGCCAAGCCTATTGCCAAATGTGTGCCAGAAAATGTAAGTTATTGATTATCAGCTGTTTGATATCTGGCAAAGTTTCCCAAAATTCCAAACTGTGGAGTTGTGTTCCGAAATGCGGACAGATAGTCTGATGCCATGTTTATATTTTGTTGTTTTGTAGGTAAATGATGTATATAATTGGAAATCAATAAAAAAGGTGGCAAAAATGCCACCTTTTTGTTCTCAAACACAAACCCTAAACCTACCTATTTTCACCCTTAGTTTATTGCAATTTCCTGAGCTGATGCTTCTGTGATCTCTTTTTTGGGGATACTTACCAACAGAATGCCATCGTTGTATTTTGCTGCTATTTTTCCGGTTTCCACCTTTTCGTTCAGTGTGAAAGACCTTTTAAAGGACCTCATCTTGAATTCGCTACGAAGCCATTTGCCGTTCGGCGCGCTCTCGTTAGTTTCTTCTTTATGTTCATAAGAGATCGTGAGGACGTTTTTGTCGACCAGGATCTTGACGTCTTCTTTCTTCAGTCCGGGTGTCACAACGTGTATCTCATAGCTTCCGTCTGTTTCTTTGATGTTTACCGGGATCTGGAAGAGTGAAGCATCATCTGTGGTGCGGTTCATTCCGTTGAACAAGAAGTCTTCCATGAAGTTGTTCATTGTGCGTGGCATAAGTCCGAAATTTCTTTTTGCGTACATAGTTATTGGTTTTTTATGTTTTTAATGTTGTTTGGTAGTTACAATGCAAACTGTGTGCCTTTTGATTTTAAGCGCCGATTTGGCATAAATTGAATTATAAATACGCCATAATGGCATTATTTTAAAAATAGGGTGAACGAAATGGCAGAAACAATAACATCTTTTGGGAGTGCTGAGTGTTAATGCCGGACAAAATGGAACAAAAAACAGTTGTCGTTCACTATAAATAGGAATTCGATTCTTAACTTCGCCATCCAATTTTTACTTATTCGCCGGCTTAGGCTGTGCACCACAATATTCAACATCAATACTATGTTTGAGAACCTGAGTGAGCGGTTAGAATCCGCGTTCAAACAACTGAAAGGGGAGGGTAGGATCAACGAGATCAATGTCGCGACTACAGTGAAAGAAATTCGTAGGGCGTTGGTGGATGCTGACGTGAACTACAAGATCGCAAAGGAATTTACCGACAAGGTAAAGGAAAAAGCGGTGGGGGAGAAGGTGATCACATCGGTGAGTCCGGGCCAGTTGATGGTGAAGATAGTGAAAGATGAATTGGTGGCGCTGATGGGCGGTCGCGAGGAAGAATTGGATCTGAGCGGAAAGCCAACAGTCATATTGATAGCCGGTCTGCAGGGTTCGGGTAAAACGACTTTCTCGGGTAAGCTGGCTAATTTCCTTAACAGCAAGAAGAGCAGGAAGCCATTGCTGATAGCTGCCGATATCTATCGCCCCGCGGCGATGGAGCAGTTGCGCGTATTGGGTGAGCAGATCGGAGTTCCGGTTCACATTGAGCCCGATAATCGTAATGCGGTGGCAATAGCTCAGAATGCTATTGAATTCGCAAGGCAGAATGGTCATGGTGTTGTGATCATAGATACTGCCGGCCGTTTGGCTGTTGACGAAGCGATGATGACCGAGGTGGCCAACATCAAGTCGGCAGTGAAGCCCAATGAGATCCTATTTGTGGTCGACTCCATGACCGGTCAGGATGCCGTGAATACCGCCAAGGCGTTCAACGATCGTCTGGACTTTACCGGAGTGGTGCTTACCAAGCTGGATGGTGATACCCGTGGTGGTGCCGCAATATCTATCAAGTACACGGTAGATAAGCCCATTAAGTTTGTGAGCATGGGCGAGAAAATGGAAGCGCTGGACGTTTTCTATCCCGAGCGAATGGCTCAGCGTATCCTTGGCATGGGCGACATTACCACGCTGGTGGAGAGGGCTCAGGCGCAGTTTGACGAGGTTCAGGCGAAGAAACTGGAAAAGAAGATCAGGGCCAACAAGTTTGACTTTGACGACTTTAAAGAGCAGTTGAATCAGATAAAGAAGATGGGTAATATAAAGGATCTTCTTGCTATGATACCAGGTGTTGGGAAGGCGATAAAGGATATAGACATATCTGACGATGCGTTTAAGGGTATTGAAGCTATTATCAATTCCATGACACCATATGAGCGTGCAAATCCGGAGGTTATAGACGGCAGCAGGCGCAAGCGAATTGCAAAAGGTTGCGGTAAGGATATAAATGATGTGAATGCATTTATGAAGCAATTTGAGCAGATGAAGCAGATGATGGGAATGATGAACAAGATGAAAGGCGGAGGAATGGGTATGCCGGGCATGATGCCTGGTCGCAGGTAACAGCATGTACGAGAAACTTTTGTGTTTGTTTCGTTGTAATGATTTAATGTACTAATAATCAGTAGTTTGTATGCATATTGGTTTATACTTCGGGAGCTTCAATCCTATACATACCGGCCATCTGATAGTGGCCAACCATGTTGTTAATCATACTGATGTAGATAAGATATGGTTTGTGGTATCTCCTCACAATCCGCTCAAAGATTCGCACACGCTGCTGAACGAACATCACCGTTTGCACCTGGTGAATATTGCCATTGACGATAATCCTAAGTTCAGGGCCAGCAATGTTGAGTTCACTCTGCCTAAGCCGTCATACACGATCGATACGCTTACCTACCTTACTGAGAAATTTCCGTTTGAGAAGTTTTCAGTGATCATGGGGGCAGATAGTTTCCAGAATATACACAGGTGGAAAAACTATGAGACTTTGGTAGCTAACTATTCGTTTATAGTGTACAATCGACCCGGTTTTGAGATAGACGATACGTTTGGGGCAAACGTCACTTTGCTTGATGCTCCATTGCTGCACATATCGTCTACTTACATCAGGAAGCTGATAAAAGACAAGAAGTCCATAAAGTATATCGTGCCAGGTGCTGTGGAGACGTATATTCAGGAAAACCGGTACTATGCAAAGTAGTTTGATGTAACTGTATATTATTCAATTACTTACAATTATTATCTAAACTCTTATTCTTCAATTCTCCGCAGATCTTTGTGGACGTCTGATTTCCCTGTAATATTGAATTAACGGTAAGGAAACCTTAAATTTTTACTTCACTGACCGATATCATTTTGCGGTGGTTTGTTTATATTTACTTTTGCATTAGAACTTATTAATCACTCAAGTAATCACTATTATGGCTAAAATGACCAACACCATCGCAACATTGCTGGCTGGTGCTGCGGTAGGAGTGGCAGTGGGATACCTGCTTGCTACAGACAAGGAAAAACGTCAGGAAGATCTGGAAAAGATCAAGAACAGCCTGAATTCTTTGAAAGAAAAGTACTCCAAAAAGACAGATGACGGAGTAGAGGATATCTATCATACTTAATTCGGTTTCATATGTTTGATAACGTAAAAGAGAAGATCACCAGGCATATTCAGGTACGCGTAGACCTGTTGAAGCTGGAGGTGATAGAACGGTCGTCGGGTATCATGAGTTACTTCATGTTTGCCTTTATCTGTCTGTTCATCTTTTTTGCGGTGATACTTTTTCTGGGATTCGGTATGTCTGAGTTGTTCACCGACATGGGAATGTCGCGTGGTGGTTCGTTTATGCTGATGACCGGTGTATACGTCTTGCTGCTGACCACAATTGTGCTGCTACGCAAACGAATAACGGGCTTTTTCTCTGATACTTTTGTGAGGATACTGACGGAAGAAGAGAAAGAAGAGAAGACTGAAGAAAAAACGGAAACCACTGAAAAATAAGGCTCACCAATGAAGCTCTACAAAAAAGGATTCCGGAACATGGCTGAACTGCGGCAGGAGAAGAGAAAACTGCTGCGCGAGAAAAAGCAACTGGACAGCGAGCCGTTGCTAACTCTTGATGATGTGGTGGCCGGTGTGGGTGAAAGCGGCGGCGTGATGGGTATTCTGTCCGGAGTGCTGCCGAGTGTATTGCCCATGTTGTCGTCTTTTTCGGGACCGGTATTCGGGACCATTGCGGAAATTCTGAAAAACCGATTCGGCGGTGGGAAGAGCACAGGCAGTGAAGAAAAAAAAAGTGATTCCGGGATCGGGGGCGTGGTAAAGAATGTGGGCAAGGAAGCACTGGGGAGTTATATAGCCTGGAAGGTGCTGGAGTTGTCGTTTAAAGGCGTGAAATCGCTGATAAAAGATAAAAAGAAGAAGAAAAAAGAAAGGCAGTCGGCCGGTGCCGGTGGTCCTTTATATGATGGTGGCTACACTCATTAAAGACTGAATTTTCAATATTTGCATAGCGCACTACAATAAGTTGTGCGCTTTTTTATTTCTTCTAAATGATTGAAAAACAATTTAATACAACAATCTGTTTTTATTTTAGTTTTAGTTTAATAGCTTTCTGTCAGTTCAATTTGGAACCTGTAAGGTTGTACATACAATGATCCTGATTTCATATATTTGGTAAAAACCGTCAACATATGGATCAGGAAAGATTATCTCAGATCACGATCACAGGCATATCAATGACAATTGCCCGGTTGGATGCTATGGCAACTTTACTAATTGACCTCCGCGGCAATGGCGACCAGGACCTTTGCGAAAAGATCTATGCTCAGTACCGGCAGACTGTTGAAGAAAGCACCAAGGAATTATCTCTGTTTTTGACGAGGCATTACACCGATCTATAGGTGGCTCTGTAATTGATTGGTT
>JBIKSN010000260.1:0-4480 GCA_044348585.1 Flavipsychrobacter sp. | reverse complement strand
TGAGTGGTTTAATGAACTAGCTAAAGAGTTTGGTTATGCAAGGATAGCCACAGCGCATCATGCGAATGATAATGTAGAGACGGTGCTAATGAATATGTTCAGAGGGACCGGGTTGAAGGGGATGCATGGCATTCAGCGTGAGCGTGATAATATCATCAGGCCGTTACTTTTTGCAACACGGGACGAAATAGCCGAATACTGCAGGCAGGAAGGTATTGCGTACAGAGAAGATTCATCGAACGAGTCGGATGACTATCTGAGGAATTCTGTGCGTCATAATCTGATACCTATTGCAGAGAAGTTATTCAGGGGTGGTCTTCAACGGGTCAACGACACTATCCGGAGGTTAGGTGAGGCTGAGGTCCTTTACGAAAAAGCTGTGGAGCAGGAACGCAAGGCACTTACAGAACGCAGAGGCAATGACATCTATATCCCGGTAAGGAAACTGATGAAGCGCAGGCCGCTTGAAACAATATGTTACGAGCTTGTGCGACCGTATGGATTTGCATCGACTCAGATGCCGGATGTGATGAGTTTGTTGGAAGCTGCGAGCGGTAAATATGTGATGTCGGCAACACATAAGATCATTAGGAACAGAGAGTTTCTGATCATCACAAGCCGCACTTCCGAGGAGGCTGATATCATTCAGATCGAAAACGTACCAAGGGAAGTAACAACCAATGCCGGGAAATACTGTTTTGCGATTGTGCCTGTACCGGACGACATGAAGATGCCGGCCAACAAAGTGTTGCTGGATATGGGTGAGGTAAAGTTCCCGCTGGTATTACGGAAATGGAAGACAGGGGACTATCTCTATCCATTGGGAATGGGGATGAAGAAAAAGAAGGTAAGCAGATTGCTTATTGACATAAAGATGCCCATCCACCAGAAGGATAGTGTATGGGTGCTGGAAAGCGGCAAAAGAATTGTGTGGGTTTGCGGGATAAGACCTGACGAACGCTTTAAGGTGAAGGCGGGCACGAAAGAAGTGTTGGCTGTTACCTTGAGTTGATTTTATGGATTCAGCACCGCATTCAAGAAGAGTTTACCGTGAGTCGGGTCGATGATCAGCGCATATACCAGACCATAAACGGCACCCCAGAAGTGGGCGTCGTGGTTCATGGTGCTGCCACCTTTTTTTGCCATGTAAGCTTCATAAACCAGATACAACACGCCAAACAATATTGCAGGAATGCCTATGGGGAGGAATATAATGTATAGCTTGCTCCATGGCGCGAAATAGATGAAGAAGAACATGATGGCGGCAACACCGCCGGATGCGCCCAGGGAACGGTAGTAGGAATTGTTGCGATGCTTTAAGAAAGAAGGCAGGGAGGAGACGATGATGCCTGTAAGATAGAGTGTGAGGAAACCCATCCCGAGAATTGATTCGGCACTACTGCCAATGAAATACAGCGACACCATGTTAAAGATGAGGTGATTCCAATCGGCATGAATAAACCCTGATGTAAGCAGGCGATAGTATTCCTGCGGATCATTCATGTAGCGGGGCCAAAGAATGAGTTTATTGACGAGGTTGTCGTTGTTGAAGGCCGCTATCGAAATAGCTACAGTTATTATGACCGTTATTAGAGTAAATGACATTGCTGGGATGGTCGTTGAGAATGTGTGTCAAAAGTAAAGCCTAACAAGGATACATCTATAGCCGAGTAGAAGTATTAACAAATTGCATAGGCATAAAAAAACTCCGACCATCGGCCGGAGTTTTTTTATATAATAAGCTGAAATTAGTGGCATTTGTGTTTTGCCTTACCATCGGCGCAGCAATTATTTTCGTGTTTGCCGTTGCGGTAGTGTTTCATTGTGTAATTGTACCTGTAGTAGCGCCTGTGGCGGTATTTCCATGGAGCCGCGTCATCTGGTGCATTTTTGTAGCAAGTACAATTGTTGATGCTGTGGTAAGAACCTGAAGGTGCATTATCGCTTTCAGTTTCATTGCCTGCCATGTCATCGTTATATGTCCTTTCAGCTTTCTTTGTCGGAGCAGCCATGTTCTCAGCCGGCATTGGTGCCGGAGAAGCAACAGGTGATGCCGCCGGAGAAGCAACAGGAGTTGTGGCAGCTTTTTTCTTTGCTGCTTTTGCGGCAGTACCGGATTTTTTAACCGGAGCTTTAGGGATCGAAGCAGCTTTTGGTGCCGGTGCAGGTTTTGCAGCAACAGCAGGTTTCGGAGCAGGAGCCGGTTTTGGTCCTTCAGCAGCTTTGGGTGCCGGTGCTGGCTTGGCAACTACTGGTGCCGGCTTTGGCGCCTCAGCAGGTTTAGGAGCTTCTACCGGTTTAGGAGCCGGTGCAGGTGTAGGTTTTGCCACAGTTGGCGCTGCAGGTTTTGCCACCGGAACTACTGGACGAGCCACCGGTACAGGCATTTTGTTGACCGGAGGGGCCACTTTTTTAACTGCCGGTGCTGGTTTTTGAGCAAATGCGCTACCGCAACACATTGCAGCTACAACAAATAACGGAACAAAAAATTTTGTCATAAGTTTACTTTTGTATTAGCGAAGATATAAAATTTCTTCAATCACAATAGTATCGTCGTCATAATTTCATAGAATGACTTTGTGGTGAGAAGCGATGGCTGTCAAGTTGTAACGGATCTTCAGTTAATTATTATCGGGTTTTGTCTATTTTGGCGTTCATAACATAACTGAAGTATGAGAAAATTTGCAGGTATCGGTGTCGTTTGTATCGCAGTTTCTGCCATGGCTTTCAAAGGCGATGATGCAGAGCGAGTAGACATGCACCGTGTAGCCCAGATAAAAAAGGAAGGGTTTGGCAACCCTAAGATCATGCAGTCATTGTTTGAGTTGACAGACGTAAACGGACCAAGGCTGACCGGTTCTGAGGGTATGAAGGAGGCGGAGGAATGGGCAGCAGCCAAGCTGAAAGGCTGGGGTTTAAAGAATGTTCATATTGAGCGTTGGGGTGGATTCGGGAAAGGCTGGGAAATAAACAAGAGCTATGTGGCGATGACAAAACCCTATTACCAACCATTGATAGGTGTGCCTCGGGCATGGACGCCGGGTACGGGCGGGTTGATAAGTGGCGACGCCGTACTTGTGAGAATAGAAAAGGTTGAAGATATGGCGGCTTACAGCGGTAAGCTGAGGGGGAAAGTGGTGGTGCTTTCTACACTTAATAACGAGACAAAACCGAATTTCAGTCCGGATGCACGCAGGCTTTCTGAAGAGGATCTGCGCAAAATGGATTTTGATCCGCACGCGGAAGATGCAGTGACCAATTTGAGCCAGAAAAAACCATCACCCGCTGCTCCAAGAGTGAACCTGCGCCCCAAGATCGATTCGTTTTTATTGTCTGAGGGAGCGATCGCGGTGTTGAGTGGTGGTAGGGGAACAATGGGAACAGTATTTACATCTAATGGTTCATCGAGGAAATGGGACGCGCCTGTAGTGCTGCCTGAATTGGAAATGGGCAGCGAGCATCTGGGGGTATTGGGCAGGTTGCTGGACGCGGGCAAAAAAGTGAGCCTTGAGTTGGATACCCGAACCACGTTCCTCACCGAGGATACTACCGAGTATAACGTGATAGCTGAAATACCGGGCACTGATCCAGAACTGGCATCAGAGATAGTAATGCTTGGCGCTCACATGGACAGTTGGCATGCATCGACCGGCACAACAGATAATGGTACCGGTACTGTTGTGATGATGGAGGCTGTGCGTATACTGAAGGCTATAGGTGTGAAACCAAGACGCACCATCAGAATAGCGCTTTGGAGCGGAGAAGAGCAAGGACTTCTCGGCTCGAGGGGCTATGTAAAGAATCATTTTGGCGACCGACTGACCATGAAGCTGAAACCTGAGCACGAGAGGGTATCTGCCTATTATAATCTTGATAATGGCGGAGGAAAGATACGCGGCATATATATGCAGGAAAACGATGAAGTGCGTCCCATATTTGAAAGTTGGTTTACCCCATTCAAAGACCTGGGAGCAGGCACCCTTACAATCAGGAATACAGGGTCGACCGATCACATTTCATTTGATGAGGTTGGAATACCGGGTTTTCAGTTCATACAAGATCCTCTGGAGTATGGCACACGTACGCATCATACTAACATGGACTCGTACGACAGGGCAAGCGCGAATGACCTGATGCAGTCGGCTGTGATCGTTGCATCATTTGTGTATCATACCGCGATGCGCGACGAAAAACTGCCCAGAAAGCCTTTGCCGAAAGTGAATAAGGCGCCGGACAGCTACAAACGATAAAGGGCTCGAAATAAAAATGGGGGCGGTTGAAAAACCGCCCCCATTTGCTTCCTGCAGAAGTTATCTGCTATGGATTGTAGACAAGCTGTGCTGCTGCTGAAGATCCGTCTTCTCCGACAAAGCGACAGTAATAGACTCCTGCGGCAAGATTACCGGGGAGGGAAATTTGTACAGATGGCTGATCGATATTGTATTCGCCTACCATGCGTGCGTCTTGTGAAAACAGATAC
>JBIKSN010000221.1:0-5503 GCA_044348585.1 Flavipsychrobacter sp. | reverse complement strand
GGCCCTGGCCACGGGTGTTGTTGCGGCCAGGTATGGCCTGCGTCCTTATCCTTTCTACATTGGTATAGTATTGGTGGTGGCGGGTTTGCTTACTTCGTGGTTGTTCATAAAGGAGACTGCCGGACACGTAGCGGCCGAGGCGGGCATGAGTACATTGTCACGGCTTCAGAATGTATTCGTGGCTACTACGTTCGCCAACCGCAATCTCAGTACCGTCACACAGGCCGGCCTTGTTAATAATCTGAATGATGGTATGGCATGGGGTTTGTTTCCTGTGTTTCTCTCGGCCAAAGGGTTCTCCATTGGTCAGATAGCCTTTGTTACTGCGGTATATCCTGCGGTGTGGGGTTTCGGACAGTTGGTCACCGGACGCATGTCCGATAAGTTGTGTAAGAAAAGTATGCTGTTCTGGGGTATGTTGTTGCAGGCAGTTGCGCTGATCGTTTTCCCTTTTGCGGCCACACTTTACCAGTTCATAGTATTGGCTGCAATTCTGGGTTGGGGTACCGCCATGGTCTATCCTACGTTTCTTGCTACTGTGGCCGAGAATACCCACCCGCTGGACCGTGCAAAAAGCATGGGTGTCTTTCGCCTCTGGCGCGATCTCGGATATGCGATAGGCGCGATACTCACAGGTTTGATCGCGGATTTTGCCGGGCTCAATTCGTCCATATTATTTATTGGCGCACTCACATTGCTTTCGTCGCTTGTAATAGACCGACGCATGAGGTGCACTAACAAGGCGCCAAAACTCACTGAAATATTTACCTCGAAAAATAATAAGCAAAATGAAAAAGAGTATAACCCCTGTCGAACTGGATCACTTGAGTAGCTCGATTGATGATGTGGTAGTTATGGATGTGCGTACACCCGAAGAATATTCCGCCTTTCATTTGCCGGGCTCTACGAATGTGCCCCTCGCATTATTTAAGTTGGATAGTTTTCAGCCGCCCGTTGGTGTGGTGGTTGTTACCGTGTGCAATAGCGGCTGCGGCCGGTCCGAACTGGCTGCCGATCTGTTGGACCTTGCAGGCGGGACTCCCGCCTTCTACCTCGATGGCGGTATCCGCAGGTGGCAGCACGAGCGGGATCTCGAAGAGGATCTCGTGCGGGTGCAGCCTGTATAATGTCGGGTTTCGTAACTTCACGGCATGTGTACCCACATAGCCATACCTACCCGAGACGACCTTAAAAAGAAACTCGGACCGGAATATGACATTGCCGACTACAACGCGGCATGGCACGCTGCCGGTTATGCGCATCCTGTAGTGCCCGCTCTTGCATCCGGGCATCGGCACAGCGTGCAGGGCTATTCCTGGGGGCTGGTGCCGGCATGGGTGAAAAATAGCGAGGCTGCTGCCGACATCGCCAACAAAACGCTCAATGCGCGTGGCGAGACCATGTGGGAGCTGCCTTCATTCCGCGATGCGGCAAAGGGTAGCCGTTGTCTCATATTCCTGAACGGATTCTTTGAGTGGCGCCACGAAGGACGCGAAAAACAGCCGTGGTTCATCTATACCGATCATACACCCTTTGCCGTGGGCGGCTTGTGCAGCACCTGGGTCAACCCCGATACAGGCGAAGTGCTGCATACCACCAGCATAATAACCACTCCTGCCAACGACCTTATGACGTACATTCACAATGAGAAACAACGAATGCCGTTGATCCTGCCCGAGGCGCAATGGCATCTGTGGCTGGATGCCGCCCCACCTGCGGCAGAGGTCTCGAAGTTGGTGGCGCCATTTCCCGATGGCATACTCAAAGCCCACCGCGTCAGCAAGCTTATCACTTCACGCACGCAGAACACCAATGTACCCGAGGTGCAGCACGAGTTCAGAGATACCTTGTTTTAGCTCTGTGTTATCGCAAAAGCCGATTGTGTGCCTATAGGTGTAACCATTCGCTAGCTTAACTTGTTTTCCATATTTCGGTTTCATTTTATTTATAAATGAATATTAATGGATTATTGCTCTTTTTTTCGTCTGGTTTATGCTTTTCATAAAGAGATTTAATACATCATTTGTATTTCGTGTAGATCAATTCATTACTTTTGTTTAATAAAACCCATAAAAAATGAAACAAAAATTTGCCTATTTACTCTACGCGGTAATTGCTTCTTCTACCGCACTAGCACAAAGTCAGTTTTATGGCATAGCACGGAAAGCAACCTCCTCGAGCGAGATCTACCTTGCGTCCATTAATACATCTACAGGGCTGGTTTCGAATATCAGCGCCTCCAGCCTGGGTACAACTATAAATCTTACCGGGGCAGCTCTTGATCCATACAACAACTACTTCCATTTCATCGGCGGCAACAATATAAAGAGTGTCAATCTTACTACAGGTAACGTTGTAACCAGCGTGCCGCTATACAACCCGATTGCAGCCAGTTATTTCGATAACTTCCGTTTTAATCACTCTGATACGTCATTGTATGGTTTGGCAAGGAGAGTAATATATGACACCGTGACGATGAGTAGCACTGGTGAGGTTTATTTGGCAAAAGTAAACGTGACCACCGGAGTGATCAGTCAGATCTCTTCCGCTTCAGTAGGGCAGGGATTTTCGCTTGGTGGTAGTGCTATTGATCCTTATCAGAAGGTGTTTTATTACACTACCGGTCTTCGGTTTGTAGGGCTTGATATGTATACAGGAAGTATATGGTCTGATGTGCCGATAACAATTACAGACGGGATCATGTTCGATAATGTCGCCTACAGTTGTCGTGATACCGGAATTTATGGATTGATCCGTCAAAACTATTTTAGTATTGAATATCCGGACCCGACGGATTCATCCATAACTAACGAGGTTTTGGATTCATCAACTATCAAATTGGGTCGAATTGACCCGTCTACCGGTGTTGTGACAACTATCTCGCCGTATACCATCGATCAGGGAGGTTATAGCCTAAACTCGGGAGCGACGATCAATGCCGATAGTATGTTGTATTACTATAACAAAGGTTATGAGTTAGTGGCGGTATCACTGACAACAGGTCTGGTAGTTAGCCGCAGAATGCTGAGCTACACTGACGGAGATTACTTCGAATTAATGAGACACAGATCGAATTGCATCGAGGCAACCTCACCACGGAGGCTACCGACGACATCGGTAAATTCGATGGCCGAAAGTGGTGAGTCAATATCTGTATTTCCAAATCCGGCAGCAGAAAGCGTCACTGTGGCAAATGCTGAGGAAGGGTCGTTGGTTGAGGTTATTGATGCGTTCGGAAGGGTATTGATCAGAAGGGCAGCTACATCGGATATCATGCATTTCGACATTTCCGGGTTCACGAGCGGCGTTTTTACTGTCAGAGTTTCCGGCCAACGGTCAATTTCGATAAGTAAGATGGTAAAGCAGTAAACAGCTCTTCCCCGGCCTGCAAGCTTTGTTGCTTAGTGGTTGTGATGAATGTCTGCATCCTTGTTTATTCTGGAATTAGTTTTAGTATATTTTTTATTCAATGTTTCGCAACATCATTCTGTTTGCAATTGTATTGTGTCTGCAACTTGTAGCACACGCACAACAGCAGAACAACAACTGGTATTTTGGTAACAGGGGCGCACTGAGGTTTTCTGCAGGGAAGGTGGTAACTATTGGTGATAATCAAATGGTGAGTAGCGAAAGTTGCGCATCGGTTTCGGATCAGGAGACAGGGGAGCTGCTTTTTTATAGCAATGGGCTTGCAGTATGGAATGCACAGGGGGATACCATGAAAAATGGTGGCGGTATTTTGGGTGGTGAGAATACGTCGTCTTCACGGGGGGTAGTGATAGCCCCCGTACCAGGGAACAACAACCTATACTATCTCTTTACTGCCGACGAATCCATTGGAGGTGCAGTAAACGGATTTCGCTATTCGATAGTAGATATGGGGCTTGATAACGGCCTCGGTGCGGTTGTTGATGGCAAGAAAAACGTTCTTGTCAACAATAATACTACTGAGCGAATTGCCGTGACCGGAACAAAAGATGGAAGTGGGTTTTGGGTAGTGATCCATGAGCGAGTTACCAATAGGTTTCTTGCATACAAGGTTAGCGTGAATGGAATTGACCGCAATCCTGTTGTTAGTGCTGTTGGTGATGTACACAGGACAGTTCCTTCGGTTGATGGCGATCCCACAATGGGATGCATGAAATTCAGCCGGAAGGGTGATATGCTGGCCGTAGCGATCTTTACAGATAATAAGGTTCAGGTCTTTAGTTTTGACAATTGCACCGGAAGCCTCTCAGATCCCCGCACAATCAATACGCTGGATCATCCGTATGGTATAGAGTTTTCTCCGAACGGATCAAAGCTTTACTACACGATGTTTGACAAGGCCTCCTTTCTGGGCGCTGTTTTTCAGGTCGACTTGTCTGATGCAGACCCTTCACGATCAAGCGTCGTGGGATTGTCGTCTTCCCTGAACTATTACTGTGTCGGTGCGTTGCAGATTGGTCCCGACGGTATCATTTACGTCGCTATCAATTCTGAACCATGGCTGTCAGCCATTACTGAACCTGATAACAAAGGGGGGGCATGTAAATTTGTTGACAAGGCAGTGGTGTTTCCTCTCGTTGGTTTTACTAGTAGCACTTCTGTTCTGGGACTTCCTGCAAAGGTCATAGATCGAGGCGATGTGGTCCGTCCGAACTACAATTTGAGATACGGCGATAGTTGTATCGGCAGAAGTATATCGTTTGCGTTGAACAACTATCCGGATGGAACAGGAATCAAATGGTTTGTTGCCGGCGGCGACAGACTATTGCTTACTGATTCATCATCGGTTGCAACAGTTGTTTTTCCAACGGCCGGTCTATATAATGTGATTGCAGTGACCGATGGGCAGTGCAATTCCGATACGGTTAAAGCTACGATAACAGTGAGCGATTGCGATGTGAAGTCGGCGTCTTGTGACGCAGTAATTCCGGACGCATTTACTCCCGACAACGACGGCTTGAATGATAACTTTGCGCCCATTCTCACTTGTCCTGTTGCGGGGTATCTGTTCAATATATACAACAGATGGGGTGAGTTGATGTTCAGCGCCGAAAATCCTGACGAAGAGTGGGATGGAACATTCAGAGGGACACCTGCGGATCTTGGAGTTTACTATTATACCTTTCAGTATTTCAAAGATGGGTCAGTATTCAGAAAAGGAAGTGTTACGCTGATCAGGTAAAGACGAAATATGAGACCATAGACAGGGCTGTAGCACAAGATTTCCTCGTTGCAGGATGTTGGGCGTTGTTTAGCCAATAAATCTTAAATAACAGAACGAGCTGCGTGAGCGGCAAATAGCAGATTTCAAATAACTCCTTTTTCAGCATTATTATCGTTAAGGGGGCACTTCCCCCCGTTCTGGACAGTTGATTCTGTGATGTCTATTTCACCCTTCGTCCCTTCCATTCATACACACCCACAAACCCCAGAAAACCTGCCAATATAATGTAGATCACATGCAGCGGCTGCAGGAACGGGAAGTACCACAAAGCGCGCTCGTTGCCGAAGAAGC
>JBIKSN010000022.1:0-20528 GCA_044348585.1 Flavipsychrobacter sp. | reverse complement strand
CGAATTGGCATGTGAGATAACGCTGCAGCCGGTTGATCAGGTGGGTGTGGATGCTGCTATCATATTTTCTGACATACTTGTCATACCTCAGGCGATGGGTATGAAGGTTTTGCTTGAGGAAGGTCGTGGGCCACTATTGCCTGATGTGATCAAAACCGAGGCGGATGTGGATAACCTTATTACGGATGACGTAGAGGAAAGGCTGAGCTATGTGATGAAGGCGCTGGAAATGACCAGCAATGCTCTGGATGGCAGGGTGCCACTTATAGGTTTTGCGGGTGCTCCCTGGACCTTGCTCTGCTACATGGTAGAAGGTAAAGGAAGTAAGACATTTGACAAAGCAAAGCAATTTTGTTTCACGCAGAATGAATTGGCTCATAATCTTTTACAGAAAATAACTGATGTAACGATTAAGTATCTGAAGGCTCAGGTAAAAGCGGGTGCCAACATGCTTCAGGTGTTTGACAGCTGGAGTGGTATGCTGAGTCCTGCCGATTTTAAGACCTATGCACAACCATACCTGGTGCAAATTGCTGATGCGCTGAAGGACGATGTACCGGTGATACTATTTCCGAAGGGAAGCTGGTACGCATTAAAGGATCTGTCATACACAAGCGCTGCCGGCCTCGGGCTGGATTGGACCGTTACGCCGCATTTGGCCAGAGAATTGACAGGAGACCGTGTTACCCTTCAGGGAAATTTTGACCCATCTAAGTTGCTGGCTCCTATCCCGCAAATAAAGAAAGAGGTTAAGGAAATGATAGATGGTTTTGGAGTGAACAGATATATCGCGAATCTTGGTCACGGGATTTTGCCAAATATCCCCGTTGATCACGCGAAGGCGTTTGTGGAAGCGGTAAAGGAATACGGCCAATAGTTGAGGTAGAATATTACATTATATGAGTTCAGGTGGTTTAAAAGAAAGATTTGTTGCATATATCCATGGGCTGCAGGATGAGATCTGTGCTGGTCTGGAGCGTATGGACGGTAGTGCCGTTTTTCGTGAAGACAGGTGGGAGCGTGCTGAAGGTGGTGGTGGTCGCACACGAGTGATCGCTGATGGAAGTGTTTTTGAGAAAGGCGGTGTAAATACCTCTGCAGTGCATGGGGTGTTACCAAAGGCGATGCAGGAGGCATTCAAGGTGGGGGAGAGTCATTTCTTCGCCTGTGGACTGTCGTTGGTCATCCATCCTCGTAATCCATATGTTCCAACGGTTCATGCCAATTGGCGTTATTTCGAGTTGTACGATAGTGAGGGGAAAAAGATAGATAGTTGGTTCGGGGGCGGCGCCGACCTAACACCGTATTATGTTTTTGAAGAAGACGGACGCCATTTTCACACTACGTTGAAGAACGGTATTGATCCGTTTGGCGCCGAGTTGTATCCTGCTTATAAAAAGAACTGTGATGAATATTTCTGCAACAAACATCGCGGAAACGAGATGCGCGGCATAGGAGGGGTGTTTTATGACTACTTGAGGCCTGCAAACGAGGAGGATAGCGAGCGTTTATTTGCCTTTCAGCAGGCTAACGGAAACGCGTTTCTTACGGCCTATCTGCCGATAGTGGAGCGACGGAAAGAACTCAATTTTGGTCCTGCAGAAACTGAATGGCAGGAGATAAGGAGAGGTCGTTATGTTGAGTTCAATCTCGTGCACGACCGGGGAACATTGTTCGGGTTAAAGACCAACGGACGGACTGAAAGTATACTTATGAGCCTGCCGCCCAGAGCAAGGTGGATGTATGATCATCGTCCGGTGGCGGGCAGCAGGGAGGATCAAATGCTACAGTATTATTTCCCCAAAGACTGGATAAACGCATAGCCACAGAGATTTTTTCGGGGCGGGGAATCCAGAAACTATATTTTTGCTGTTATTATATGGTTTCATCACTCAGTAATAAGGTTGTTATTGTTACCGGCGGCTCGTCGGGCATCGGAAAGGCACTTGCAGAAGATGCACTTGGCCGGGGAGCAAAGGTGGCCGTTTGCGGCAGGAATCTGGAGAAATTACAATCGTCTTTTTCCCCGAACGAACACCTGTTCTGTTTTCAGGCCGATGTTAGCCGTGAAGAGGACTGCAATGCCTTTGTTCAGGCCGTTGCACAGAAATGGGGTGGAGTAGATGTGCTGATCAACAACGCGGGCATCAGTATGCGTGCCTTGTTTGAAGACGCAGATCTTAAAGTGATACGCGAGTTGATGGACATCAACTTCTGGGGGGCGGTATACTGTTCGAAGTTCGCTTTGCCGCACATTATGAAGAGTAAGGGGGTCATAGCGGGTATATCATCAATTGCAGGTTACCGGGGGCTTCCGGGTCGCACTGGTTATTCTGCGTCAAAGTTCGCTTTGCAGGGATTCCTTGAGGCCTTACGCACCGAAATGCTGCATACCGGCGTACATGTAATGTGGGTGTCACCCGGGTTCACTTCTTCCAATATCAGAAATGTGGCACGTACCGCCGATGGTACCTCTCAGGCTGAAACGCCGCTTGATGAAGGGAAGCTAATGAGTTCGGAGGAATGTGCCTCAATAGTTCTGGATGGTGTGGAAAACAGGAAACGTACTGTTGTGATGACCGGTCAAGGAAAGTTGGCTGTGTGGTTGAACAAACTGCTGCCGTCGTTTGCCGATAAAATGGTCTATAAACACTTTCTGAAGGAGCCCGACTCGCCGCTGACAAAATACGAGCGATAGTTTCGTAGTGTTCAGGCCAAGTGCGCTTCAGAATATTTTCCCAATAACGTGGGCGGTGAACGGTTGTAACACCAATATTAGGTAACTTTATGTAGCATTATTGTTATGATATTCAGCAGAGTTCCCTATATACTACTATCAGTTCTATTCCTGGGTTTCGGTGCATCGGCACAGGAGTTCTATCAATACGATACCACAGTAAAAGTATTTTCCGCCAGTCGCGAGTTGACGCTGGCGTGGTGCGGTGGCTTTAATAATCCACAGTTTTCAGAGGCCGACATTAACCATGATGGTAAGAGAGATCTGGTTGTCTTTGAGAAGGGACTTGGTGTAATGACCTTACTGAACGTGGGAATATCTGCCGGTTTGCCTGCTTACAAGTATGCGCCGCACTATGCGCTTAATTTTCCCGCTGCTTATGATTTTATGCTGCTGCGCGATTACAATTGTGACGGCATACCTGACTTGTTCAACAGAGGTAATGATGGGTTCGAGGTGTTTCGTGGCTACTACAATGCCAGCAATGAACTATGTTTTACTTATTACCGCAGCCTGTTCTATTTTAACGATGTAACGACCGGAGGTGTGGTAAATGCTTTCGTGAATCCGGGCGATATTCCCGGTATAGAAGATGTGGACGGTGATGGCGATATAGACTTTGTTGCCTTTTATATTACCGGCGGGTATATGTATTACTACCGCAACATGCGCGTAGAGGAAGGGTTACCTTGCGATAGCATAAGAGTGAAACTCAAAGACAGGTGCTGGGGTAAAGTGTATCAGGGGTTTTACCGCGAACACACTTTGGGGTATTCGTGCAGCAATGCAGGTTTGTTGAGACCAGCCGGTTCAGAAGAGAAAGTGACCCACTCAGGTAATTCAATTTGCCTGTTTGATTGGGACATGGATGGAGACATGGATTATCTGGATGGGAATGTGTCGTTTGATGAACTGACGTTTCTGAAGAATGGAAAAGTTGAAACCGGATATCCTGTTGATACAATGACGGGGCAGGACTCAACGTGGCAGACCGGAGGGAAGATAGTATCACTGCCTGTATGGCCATCGGCTTTTCACCTGGACGTTGATCAGGATGGCAGGAGAGATCTTTTGATCTCGCCGAGCGCCGGTAGTGGGGCTGAGAACTTAAAATGTATCTGGTATTACAGAAACAATTCGGGCGGTGGCACTGCAGATTGGCAGTTTGTGTCCGACTCGTTTTTGGTGGACCGTGCGATTGACGCCGGCACAGCAAGTTATCCGCATTTGTTTGACTATGACAAGGACGGAAAGTTAGATCTGATAGTAGGAAGTGACGGCTACAGACAGGCGGGTGGTGTGCTGCGCAGTCGGCTATCGTTGTATAAGAATACCACAAATGCAGTAAGTGCTTCATTTACTCTGGAGACCAATGACCTTGGTAATTTCAGCACGCATAGTTTTCAGGGTGCTGCCCCGGCCACGGGAGATGTGGACGGTGACGGAATATCAGATCTGATCGTTGGTCACACCAACGGTACGCTGAGTTATTTTAAGAATATGGCGGCCAGTGAGAGTGTGGTGCCTGACTGGCAATTGGCGATGGCTACATTGAAGGACTTTGCCGGGACTGACATAAATGTGGGTGGCAATGCGGCACCGTTTGTTTATGACATAGACAAAGATGGTAAGAAGGATATTATCATAGGTAACCTTTACGGGTTCATACAATACTACCGAAATGAAAGCGCTACACCTGGTGTTATCCGTTTGACACTGGTGAACACCAAGCTAGGTAAAGCTAAGTCAGATCCGTTGCAGAATTTCGGGAATTACTCAGCGCCATTTATCGGCAAACTGGACCCTTCGGGAACCGATTATCTGCTTATGGGTAGCAACTCGGGCAATCTCTATCAGTATTCAGGTTTCCAGACGGGAGATACTACGGCTGTGTATAGTTTGCTGGACGGACGGTATTCTTATATAGACTCTACGTTGAGTGTATACAACCATCCGGCGACTACTTATGGCAGGTATGGAAACCGCAGGTCTACCGTTACCGTAGGGGATATTGACGGAAGCGGTAGTTATTCGCTTATAAAGGGGAATGTACGTGGCGGACTGGAGTTCTACAAGCGCAAGGTGTACATAGCACAGGTACCAACTGTTTATGACGAATGTTTGGTGAATGTATATCCAAATCCCGCCAGTGAGGTCTTGAATGTATCGTGGCAGGGTGTGTATGAAAAGGAGATAAAAGTGAATATTGTTGACGTAGCAGGTAAAATATGCGTCAGTAAGCAGCTCGATTCTTCCCTTGGGAATTCGTCTGTAATGGTAAATACACTTCCATCCGGAATGTATATCTGCGTACTTCATGCTGACGGATGCAAATATTACCGGAAATTCACAATAGTGAGGTAGGTTGGGGCGGTCGCATATTAACTAATGGTTATCGATTGTGGCGATATTGCCTTCTTTATAATGGTTATCTTTGCCTAATTGATCTAGTACTTACAAATGGAAAAAAATTACCGGGCGATATTGCTCACGATACTTACCCTGTCCACGTTCACATTGGTGATCATAGAGCTGACGGGTGTCAGCCGAAATGCCATGTTTAGAAGGTTCAAGGGTGGTGGTGAAGGTATATTTTATAGTAAGGATGGTGAGACCTATCGTGGTGAGATCTATCCGGAGCAGACACTGACACGCACACAGCGTGTTAATGCTATGGCTAAAACCACGATGCAGTTTTACGAAACAAAATTCAACTTTGGCAAGCAACCTGAAGGTAAAGTGCTGAAGCACACTTTCCGTTTCAAGAACACAGGTTTCCACCCATTGATGATCGCGAAAACCGACGTGACGTGCGGATGTACCGTTCCCAATTTCCCCGAGGGTACCATTGCGCCTGGCAACGATGGTGAGTTGACTGTTGTATTCAATACGGCAGGTAAGTCAGGCATTCAGCAGAAAAATATCATTGTGCATTCGAATGCCCTGCCTGAGGCTGTATCGGTAGGTATAGAAGCTGATATCAGATAATATGGATACTGTTGGTACGTCTCCGCTGCGAAGGCTGAAAGATTATCTTTCGCTCGTCAAGTTCAGCCACACCATTTTTGCCCTTCCTTTTGCGCTTATCGGGTTCACGCTCGGTACTATTGAATTGAAATTGTCAGGCGAAGCTGATCCCTTTCAATGGCCGTTATTTGTAAAGATGCTTCTTTGCATGGTGTTTGCCCGTAGTGCTGCCATGTCGTTCAACAGGTATTTGGATCGGGCATTTGACGCAAAGAATCCACGCACGGCCCGCAGAGAGATCCCCGCGGGTGTGATCAGTCCGACAAATGCGCTTGCGTTCACAATCGTCAATTGTATTTTGTTCGTTGTAACAACATGGTTCATCAACGCAGCCTGCTTCTGGTTGTCTTTTGTGGCCCTTTTTGTAGTGTTGTTCTATAGTTATACCAAGAGATTTACAGCTCTCTGTCACCTCGTTCTGGGTGTTGGTTTGAGTTTGTCACCCATAGGTGCCTACCTTGCCGTTACCGGTAAATTCGCATTATTGCCGCTATTCTTTTCTTTCTCCGTCATTACATGGGTATCGGGGTTTGATATCATATATGCGTTGCAGGACGAGGAGTTCGACAGAAGTCAGCAACTTCATTCTATCCCGGCTGCACTCGGCGTGTCACGTGCGCTCAATGTGTCTTCAGTGTTACATGTGTTCTCAGCATTTTTTGTCATTGGTGCGGGTATCTACGGGCAATTACATTTTGTTTATTGGTTGGGCGCAGCTTTCTATTGCGCAATGCTTGTTTATCAGCACAGGCTTGTAAAGCCGGATGATCTCAGTAAGGTCGGTATCGCATTTGCTAATACCAACGGACTAGCCAGCGTAGTTTTCGCTGTCTTCACGATAGTTGCCGTATTGCTTGGAGCCTAAAAATCATATATATCGGCAATGTCTTTCGGATACAATAAGGGCGCTCTAATTGCGTTATTTATTTTATTTTTGTAACCCATGTATCTGATGAACTTCAAGCCTCTTTTCAGGTCAATTTTTTTTGCAAGTACCTTCTTTGTTTCAGTTGCCAACGGGCAAGATAAACCGATAGGAAGCTGGCGTTCTTTTTTGCCATACAACAACGCAATAGGTGTTGCGATCGGTGGCAACGTTTTGTATGCCATAGGTGAACAGGGCTTTTATACCTTTGATGTGACAGACGGGCAGGTTGATGCTTATAGCAAGGTGGAAGGTATGCATGATCTGGGCATGCAATGTATCGGCTACGATAATGCAACGTCTACTGTAGTGCTTGTATATGCCAATGGCAATATTGATCTTTTTAAAGACAATACTTTCTATAATATTCCTGAGTTAAAGATAAAGACAGTTGCAGGTGCCAAGACCGTATTCAGTGTGTATACCCATAATGGTCTCGCCTACCTCAGTACATCTATCGGTGTGATAGTGCTGGATCTGACCAGGAAGAGTATTAAAGAGACCTATGAGTTTAGTGTAAATAGCCTGACAATACCCGTGAGGGGGCTGACCGTACAGGGCGACTCACTTTTTGCGCTGACTGAACGTGGGGTATATAAAGCAAATATCAATAGTCCGGAACTACAAAATTTTCAGGCATGGCAGGTGGCCGACTCGATAAAGGCGTACAAGTACATTGCTGCACTGCCCTCCGGCATTTTCATTGCGAACGATTCGCTGGTATACAAGTTGGAAGCGGGTGGCCGAACACTTATGTACCGTTCAACTGCCGATATTCAGCACATGGACAGGGTTGGTGACGATCTTTATGTAGGAGCGTATGATGCAGGGGTTTTTGAGGGGTCCCTCAAAATTCTTTCTGCAAGCGGCGTGAAGGATTCTGTGGATATGGGCGGACGCAAACCAAGGCAGGTAGTTATGCGTGGCGATGGTTCTATTTGGATAGCAGATGAGTTTGGAGGATTGATGAAATATGACGACAAAAAAGAGTTCAATTATTTCACGCCCACCGGACCCACAGACTTCAATAGCTTCGATATTTACGCACGTAACGGGGACCTATGGATAGCGCACGGTGGTTTCAACGGCAAATACCAGCCCCTTGGAAATTTTGCCGGTATCAGCAATCTGAAAGATGACAAGTGGAAGTACCTCACCCGATATACCTATCATCCGTTCGATACCCTTTCTGATTTTAGTGTTTTTGTAAAGGACGAACAGAATGGTGTTATCTATGCGGGTTCAATGACCAACGGCCTGTTCATTCTTCAGCCCGATGGTAAGTATGAGCTGTTGGCCGATGGGTCGATATTTGACCGGGTTCCGTCAATAGCTCCGCATGAGCGACAGGTAGCAGGTATGGCGTTGGACAGTAAAAAAAACCTATGGGTGGCCACGTTGTTCTCTACGCATCAGTTATACGTAAAGACGCCGGAGAATGTATGGCACAAGTTTACAGTGCCCAATGTGCAATTTGGCGGCCAAATGGTCATTGACGATTATGACCGCATCTGGTTTGTTGGCTACAATGGCGATGGGGTAGTTGTGTACAATTATGGGGCCAACGAGACGGTTGGTGATAAAAGTGATGATGCATCTTACAGGCTGGTTTCGGGCAAAGGCTTCGGTAACCTGCCGGCAAATACAGTGAATTGTCTTGCCAAAGACAACAATAACAACATCTGGATAGGTACCACCAACGGAATTGGCATTGTGAGCAACTGCACGGTTCCATCTACGCAAACCCCTCCTTGCGATGCAGATATTCCTATAGTTCAATATGACCAGTACGCAGGTTATCTGTTTGCCGGAAACAATGTGAGGACAATAGCGGTAGACGGTGCCAACAGAAAATGGGTGGGAACCGATGATGGTATATGGTTATTGTCGCCCGATGCAAGTAAGATTGTCTATCGGTTCACAGTGGACAATAGTCCGTTGCCATCCAATAAAATTCAAAAGATATCTATAGATCCCTACACCGGAGATGTGTATATAGGCACAGAACAGGGTTTGGTGAGTTACAGAAGTACTGCGATCGAAGGGGGCACAACAAATAGTAATGTGGTCTCGTTTCCTAATCCTGTCCCATCCGGGTATCAGGGGACCATTGCAATAAAGGGACTGGTTGCCAATGCCGATGTGAGGATCACTGACATTAGCGGACAATTGGTATATCGTACCAAAGCACTTGGCGGGCAGGCTGTATGGAACGGACTCGACTACACAGGCCGCAGGCCGCAAAGTGGTGTATATATGATCTTTGCGTCTGACGCAAACGGCAATGAGACGTATGCCGGCAAGATGGTCTTTTTGAAATAATATGCTGCAAAAAACCAGAGGAGTCGTTCTTCGTCCTGTCAAATATGGGGAGACCAGCCTCGTGGTTACCATGTTTACAGAGGTTTATGGTGTGCAGGCATACATGATACAGGGGGTGCGCAGCAGTGCTCAAAGTAAGAACAAGGCTGCCTACTTTCAGCCGGGAACTATTCTGGAATTGGTGGTGTATATGCAACCCGGAAAGAATATGCAGCGGATAAGAGAGTTTCATGTTTCTCATATCTACCAGTCTGTGCATGGAGATGTAATAAAGAACAGTATTCTACTTTTTGCATGCGAGCTCATGTTGCGTCTACTGCCTGAAAATGCGCCCTTACCTGAATTATTCAGTTTTGCCACTGATTTCCTGAAAGGACTTGATGAACGTCCTTCAAAAAAATGTGCCAATGCCCCCATCTATTTTCTGGTGCAGTGTGCCAGGTTGCTGGGCTATGAGTTGAGAGGTGGCTACAGTGCTGAGACTCCTTATCTCGATCTTCAGGAAGGTGGTTTTTCTGAACATCCGCCCACTGTTCCGCCGTTTACGTCCGAAGAGGACGCACAGTTATTGGACGCTATCCTGCATCAGGAGGGGTATGAAGAAGCCGCGGAACTAATGACGGGCAGCGAAATGCGTGTGCGCCTGATAGACTGGTACATTACGTTTCTGCAGCAACACACACAACATTTGGGTAATGTGAGGTCGCTTGCCGTACTCCGTACAATATTACATTAGAGAACAACGATCAGGAAAAGAGGTATTCGGCCTGTTCGATGCTGCCGGGTTTACCAACGTCGATGAACAGATTTCCGGTATGGTCAAATCCTTTTATCACGTGGCTCTTTGCCTGATGCAGGTAAACATCGATCATGGAGAATTTTCCCGAAAATGGTATGTTCATCATAAGGTTGCCCGAGACCACCTGTACGCCGCTGAATGAGAATTTTGACGTTGGGTGGTCGGCACGTGAAATGCGTTCTTCACCTGTGCCGTTATTTAACCAGCCGCACAATATCATCTCCTCGTTAAACAGAAGCTGGCGGGATGATTCTCTGTTCATGACCGCAAGGGTAGCCATGCCGCCCGTTTTGTGATGTTGGTCTATCATCTTGCCCAGATCGAGTGAGGTGAGTATATCTACATTCATCACCACGTAGTCAGATTCTCCCTCAAAGAAGTTGAGCGCTTTCATAAGTCCGCCGCCGGTTTCCAGGAGCGCTTCCTGCTCGTCAGATACGAAGACATTGCTGCCAAAACCATCATTGTCCTTCAGCTTGTCAACGACCATTGAGGCGAAGTGGTGAACGTTGATGATCACATCATAGATTCCAAATCGTTGCAGGTAACGGATATTGTGCTCCAGTAAAGATCGTCCGTTGACCTCGGCCAATGCCTTGGGGCTATGGTCAGTGAAAGGTTTGAGGCGGGTACCCAGACCCGCAGCGAAAATCATTGCCTTCATATCTCTGCAGACAGTTGCATAACTTGGTGACTATCCACCGGCAATATACATCATAACCGTCACCGGTGCATTGCGGTGCATTTGATGCGGGAGTTGAATTTGTTATATTTGTGTGTTCGGTGCCGGGCGGCTCGAAGAAAAATATAGCATGCAATGAAAAAATTACTGGTTTTGATCCTGTTGTTGGGTGCGGCTCTTTCAGGAGAAGCAAAAGTAAAGGGCCGATCGAAACCTGTAGCGCAGGTTAATCCGGCGTTCAGAAGCGAGTTGTATGCGATCATCAATGCTTCAAGAAAACCGTCAGGATTCGATTCGCTGAAACATACTGAATTGAGCACTGGTTTGTGGCACTGCAGATGGCCGCTCACAGGTTTTATACCTGTTGTCACTATTGATCCGGTGCATCCCGCGGGTAGGCTCATCGTGTCTGCTGTCTCGTCCGATCAGTCTGCGGCTGGACATGTAAAGATGTTGACTACGAAGGGGATGCCGGGCTTCACAATGCAGGACTCTGATCTGGATCGTTCTGTGAAATTTGACGGTGTAAATGAGGCTAGGCGTGTAGTATTCACCAAGCGTGAGCGCCATGTTCAATCGGTAGTAACTGTTATATATAACGCGCATCAACAGGGTTCGATACGCCTGCAGATCGAAGCGTGGCAGTATCGTTGATGCTCAGGTTAGAGCGTCACAATGAATTCTGACCCCTCGTTCTCCCGGCTTTTCACCTCAATATTGCCGCCAAAAGACTCGACCTGAGCCTTCGTGATGTACAGGCCTACACCACGGCTGTTTTCGTGTGAGTGGAATGTCTGATTCAGTTTGAAGATCTTATTGCCGAACTTCACTAAGTCAATACCCAGGCCATTGTCTTTCACAGATAGTTTTATCCTGCCATCTTCTTCATAAGTGCGCAGCAATATTTCAGGTATCCGTTCTTTGCTGACATACTTCAGGGCGTTGCTCAGCAAATTGTAAACGATACTTTCAAGGAAAACCTTGGGGTATCTGATGATCGGCACTGCGAGGTCGAGCTGAACGAATGCTGCCGATTCATATATCACGCTGTTCAGTTGTTCCAGTATCTCTTGAGCAATTGCGTAAACATCGCAGTCGTCAAACGGTATGTTACGGTTCATACTGACCTGAACTGCTTCCATCAGCGTGTTCAGGTTATTTACCAGTGATGAACTGCTTTCTTTCAGGTAATTGACGATCTCGTCGTTCTCCAATCTCAGTCCCGATTCATCCGGTTTTGCCTGCTTATCGTGAAGCATTTCTACCAACATAGCAATGTTATTGGCTGGTCCACGCAGATTATGGGCGATGATATGGTTCAGTTCTTCCAGTTTGTTGATTCGGTTGATGAGGTCCGTCTTCACCGCTTCCAGTTCGCTGTTCTGTCTGTTCAGCTCATCATTCAGTTTTTTTCGTTTGGTGATGTCTATCACCTGAAGAATATATATCGCCTGACGGTCGTCTTTTGCGGCAACTTTAGACACTGTATGGTGTGTCCATACAATGCTGTTCTGACGGGAGATATATCTTTTCTCCAGCGAATAATAGTTAAGAAAATTATTCAGCAGGCGATTCAGAAGTTTCTCATCGTTGGCATTATCATCCGGGTGACCGATATCCATGAGACTGTATCTGAGCAGTTCATCGTGATTATAGCCTGTTATCAGGCACAGGGTGTTGTTTACTTCCAGGAACTGGCCTTCCGCATTCAGTATCGCCATGCCTATTCCCGAATGTCGGAATGCACTCTGGAAGCTGCTGCGCTCTGTTGGTGTGGTCTGAAGTTGTTTTTCGATGATCAAACGTGCCTTGTCACCCGTTTTGTTTTTCGTGACCCTGCCATATAGCAGCGTCTCTTTTTTTGACGTTGCTTTCCTGTGGTCGATATTGAACGGGACTATTCTGGACATTAGTATGACTGGGCAATAAAATGGCCTCTGATACAGAGATGCATCGCAAATGTAGCCCAATGCCGTTGTTATTGTTAGTTACTGATGGTGATTAACATTAGTTTTACTTTGCATTAGCGAAAAGTAACTATTGGGCGGGAAGGCTTGATTGTTTGGGTCGGTAAAAAGGTACGACAACCAGGCAAATAAGATAAACCAGGCCTGCGCCAATGACGTTCAGCCACAGGAAAGACACCCAACCGGTGAGATAAACGCCAATTACGGCAAGCTCGGCAATGACTGCCGCAACGAATGTGATGCGACCGTTGGCGCGCTTCAGGTACAGAGCGACAAGGAAAATACCTAGTATTGTGCCATAAAACAGCGACCCCAGAATATTCACGGCCTCTATGAGTGAACCCATTTTAGTTGCAAACATAGCCACGCCGATACAGAACAGACCCCACGCGAGCGTATGGTTGCGTCCTTTGCGTACTTCTGCTTCGGGTGTGTCATCTGGCTTCCGTTTGCTGAAATCGATAAGTGAAGACGCCGCAAGTGAATTGAGCGCGGCTGAAATGGAGCCCCAAGATGCAAGAATGATCACGGCGAATAGAAGACCTACCACGCCGGTAGGTAATGAGTTCTTCACGAAATAGAGGAAGATATAATTAGTGTCGCTCTTGTCAGGCGCGTATTTTTTTTCAGATATATAATGCGAAATGCTGTCGCGTAGTTGCAGTTTCCTGCGTTGGGCATCCTCGTAAAGGGCGAGGGTATTGGTTAAGGTAGATTCGTTTCCTGATTGTCGTTTTGCAATTACCTGTGCGGCCCGGCTTCGTGTTTCGTTGACCAAACTATTGTAGCGATATATCTCCCTACTCGCTTTGTCAGGTTCGCTTGTCTGGTAGTGGTTCAGTGCTTTTGAATTGTAGTAAGGGTCTGCCTGATTGAAGGAGTAATAAATGAAAACCAGTACCCCGATCAGTAGTATCAAGAACTGCATGGGTATCTTGACAAGGCCGTTGAGTAGCAGACCGATCCTGCTTTCAGAGGTGTCTTTGGCAGTGATGTATCTGCCAACCTGACTCTGGTCGGTACCAAAGTAGGATAGGGACAGGAAGAAGCCGCCGATCACGCCGCTCCAAATGTTGTATTTGTCGTGCCAGTTGAAATCGGTTGTGATCGCGTTCAGTTTACCACTTTTGCCTGCCAGGTATAGTGCATCTGTAAAGCCAATGTTTTCCGGTAAACGATTGACGACTAATACTCCTGATAGCGCCATTGCCCCGAGGATAATGAGGAATTGAAGCTTTTGAGTGTGGGCTACCGCTTTGGCACCTCCTGCCCATGTGTATATGATCAGCAAGCCACCCACCAAAACGTTGGTGATGTAGATGTTCAGGTTGAGCATGGTTGACAGGATGATGGCCGGGGCGTATATGCTGATACCTGTGGACAGGCCGCGCGAAAGCAGAAAAAGGAATGATGTGAACAGGCGTGTGCGCCTGTCGAACCGCTCTTCAAGGTATTGGTAGGCTGTAAATACGTTTAGTTTGCTGAAAACGGGTATGAACGACACGCATATTACCACCATTGCTATAGGTAGGCCAAAGTAATTCTGCACGAATCTCATGCCATCGGTATAGGCAAGGCCCGGTGCTGAAAGGAAAGTAATTGCACTTGCTTGGGTGGCCATCACTCCCAGCAACACCACATACCATCGCATTTTACGGTCGGCAAGTAAATAGGAGTGTGCCCCGTTCTGAATGCGACCTTTGTAGAGACCATAGCCGATCATTGCGCCAAGGGTAAGAAGCAGAACTATCCAATCAATTGTGCTCATAGGTGAATTCAGAACGGCTGTAATTTACATTATATGGTGTATCGGTTGTAACTTTGCGTCACATGAAAGTGCAGGATGGACAAATAGTCAGGTTGTCGGAATTACCGGCCGGAACCAGGGCTGTGATCAAAGAACACGATGAAAGCGATTTTCAGCTTACGCTGATGGAAATGGGGTGCGTACCCGGTGAGCCTGTTTGGGTGGAGATGGTTGCCCCTCTCGGCGATCCGCTGGCGATAAATATCGCCGGATATTACCTGAGCATCAGGAAAAATGATGCTGATAAAATTTGGGTCACTTGCGAGCTCAGTAATTAAGACTTTCCTTCTTTTGTTGCTTCCGCAAACTCAAGATTCAGCTCCTCGAGATATCCTAGTATGTCCTTTCTTCCCAGGAATTTTACTGAACTTGTCATGAAACTTCTGGGTATGAATTCCCATTCTTTTTTCATGGCTTCGATAAACAATTTTGCATTGCGGGCAGCATCGCGTTGTGTACTTTTATCTGCCTTTGTGAACACAACATTGAAGGGGATCTCCCACTCACCCAGTTTGCGCAGGAATTCAAGATCAATGTTCTGAGGTTCGTGGCGGCTGTCAATGAGTACAAATACCGTCATCAGATTCGTACGCTCCTTCAGATAATTCTCGATCATTTTCTCCCAAACACCACGAGTGTTCTGCGAAACCTTTGCGAAGCCATATCCGGGAAGATCGACTATGTAAAAGCACTTATTAATAAGAAAGTGATTGATCAGCTGTGTTTTACCGGGTGTATTTGAAGTTTTTGCAAGGCTTTTCTGGCCTGTCAGCATATTGATCAGCGATGACTTGCCCACATTGGACCGCCCGATGAATGCGTATTCCGGCATGTCTGGTTTGGGGCAAAGGTCAATCTTTGGGCTGCTGACAACAAACGTTGCTGACTTTATTTCCATTTGAATGAATGTATAGAAAATATATTATTGTAAAGGCGAACCTGATGCACGGTGGAACTCCGCCACCACAAAAATAACGATAATATGCTACCATGGCAATTATAGTTACAGTGCATCTGAGCGATCTAGTTCCGTTTATAGTTTTAAATTATATTTGTGCTAAGGCTAACAATTTCAGTTATATATGCGCCTGATATGTATGGTGCGAGGTGTATATTTGTCAAAGACAGCATCTCGTTTATTAATTACCGGCTAATGAAGTTGCGTTTATATTCCATTTTTGTTCTCCTCTTGGTTGCTTTTTCGGCAACTTCCCAAACAATTACCGGTGTTTTGTCGGTATGTGAAGGAGGGAGTACGGGTTTGACAGGAACTCCTGCGGGCGGAACATGGGCTATCGGAACGCCGTCAGTGGCAACCGTGACCGGAACCGGGTTGGTTTCAGGCCTGACGGTAGGAACCGCTGCTATCACTTATACTTTCGGGGGAACACCGGTCACCGCAGTTGTAACCGTCAATGCATCACCGGCGCCGGTCACAGGTGGCACAGCAGTTTGTGTTGGTAGCACCATGCCATTATATAATGTTACCGGCGGCGGAACATGGTCGTCATCTTCACCGGCTACGGCTTCCGTCGGTCCGTCGGGTGTGGTTACGGGTATTTCAGCCGGTGCAGCGGTTATCTCGTACAGTTTGAGTACCGGTTGCTACTCTGTTAAGTCTGTTACTGTCAATCCCAATCCGTCTTCAATTACCGGGCCCGGCAATATCTGCACCGGGGTTACATCTACAATGTATTGTTATCCGTCTGGTGGCAGTTGGAGTACTACTACTTCGTCTTTGTTATCGATCGGGTCCTCCTCCGGTGCTGTCAATCCGGTATTTCCCGGTCTTGGTACTATAATTTATACAATACCGGCAACAGGGTGCTATTCATCACGTGTCGTTACTGTTAATGCCAGCCCCGGACCGATCGGGGGTATGTCTGCAGTTTGTCCGGGTTCCTCGATCACTCTGACCAATACCTCAGAAAGTGGTGTGTGGCTCAGCAGTAACACTTCGGTAGCAACAGTGAGCGGTGCAACAGGCAGCGGAACTACCATGACAGGCGTTTCAGGAGGAACTGCTACTATTAGTTACGTGATAGGAGGTGTGTGCATGGTGACTTCTGTGGCTACGGTCAATCCGGCACCGTCTGCGGGTACGCTTGCAGGTCCGGCCAGCGTATGTGCAGGGGCTACCGCCACGTTGACGAGTACGGTATCTGGCGGCACATGGTCGAGCGCGACGGCCGCCCTCGGAACGGTTGATCCAACAACCGGAGTTTTTGCCGGCCTCACCGTTGGTAATGCCATTGTAAGTTATACCAGCACCAACGTATGTGGTACGGCAACGTCTACTTTAAATGTCACTGTAAGCCCGATGCCGGCAGCCATTACTGGTACTATGTCATTCTGCAGGGGCGCATCCTCAACGCTTTCAAATTTGGTAGCTGGTGGTACGTGGAGTTCCGGAACAACGCCAGTTGCGTCTGTAGGTTCAGCGTCCGGTGTAGTTCTTGGTATTGCAGCCGGGACGGCATCCATTTTCTATTATACAGGTAGCGGTTGTTTTGTTACTGCTACAGTGACAGTTAATCCGGCTCCTGCGCCGATTTCATCAACAGCATCATCGGTTTGTGTAGGATCTGTTATATCGCTGTCGGACTCAGCAGCGGGCGGCACATGGGCAAGCAGCAGCTTGCCTGTAGCCACAATTGCTACCATAGGCAGCAGTACCGGAGTTGTGACAGGCGTAAGTGCCGGTACGGTCACTATGACGTATGCCATCGGGACTTGCATCGCTACAAAAACACTCACAGTTAACCCACTTCCAACCATATCTGCATCGTTCATACCCGACGGATGCGGAGGCGGGTACACGATGAATGCTACCGGATCGGGTATTGTTTCTTATACCTGGGCTCCTTCGGCCGGGCTATCATGTACCGCTTGTGCTACTGCATGGGTCAATCCCACAGCAACTTCTTCTTATACGGTAACAGGTGTAAATGGTTTTGGTTGTGCCAATACAGCATTAGTGACGCTGAACGGTGACCGTATTAAAGGGTATGTCTCATTTGCCGGTGCACCACCCGCAGTTCCCGACATCAAAGTGTTTCTGATGAGGGTTGACCCGACAGACAGTGCTGTGCTGGCTACCGATTCTGCTTCGACCTGTTTTGACGGAGTAGGTTATTACTTCGGATTCACCGGCAAGGTTGCAGGTAAGTATTATGTGCTAGCAGCGCTTCAGGGTTCTATTCCGGGGATAAGTGGCTATGTACCTACTTATTCCGGCGCCTCAGCTTATTGGGCCAAGGCGACGATCAACGATCACATTTCCGGTGGCGGCAATATAGCTGACATCAATATGGTATACGCTTCCCTGCCATCCGGTCCGGGAACTATTAGTGGTTACGTTTACTCAGGCGCAGGCAAGGGCACAGCTGGTGAAGTGGCAGATGCGGGAGTACTGGTATATCTGAAGGATGCCTTGACCGGCCAGATACTGACACATGCATATACTGATGCAGAGGGTAAGTACTCATTCGGCAGTATTGCTGAAGGTAGTTATGTTATTTATCCCGAGTACTACCAATACTATACCATACCGTCTTCTGTAATTTCGGTTACAGCTACAAACCTGTCGGTGGGAGATGTAACGTTCAAACGCCATACCGGTAGCCGCACCATTACACCATTTGTGGTGAATGCAGTGTCTGATGTAAATAACGCAGGTGCAATTTTTGCCTACCCGGTTCCGGCAAAGTCATTTGTAAATGTTGTAAGTACCCGTGGTTTCGGTGCTGACGCAACAATTACCCTGACTGATGTGACCGGCAGAGATGTCTATTCACAAAAGATAGTCAACGGCAGTTCTGATCCCCTCCGCATTGATGTATCGGGTATGGCAGCAGGAATGTATCTGGTAAAGATGCGCTCTTCAGAAGGAACTTCCTCTATGAAGATCACGGTAGAATAGATGCCGTTTCCCTACTTGGTTATCAGGAAACACTTCCTGTGTAATTTTCCCTGAAAGTCAAAAGGCGTGGTGAGTGCGGTGATGTCTTTCACCGATACCGCAGGAATAGAATCACGTTCCAAAACAAAGTTGCGATAGTTGTTACTGAAGTAGATCTTTCCACCTTCGCGGCAGCCTTGAAGTAATTTTTTCAGGAGTTTCACATGATCGCGCTGAACGTCGAACGTGTCTTCCATTCGTTTACTGTTTGAAAACGTAGGTGGGTCGCAAACAATAATATCGTAGCTGTCTTTTGGCATGTAGTCTATCCATTCCATCACATCGGCATGAATAAATTCGTGCTGCTCGCTTTTGTACAGTTTATTGTACTGCATATTGCGTTTTGCCCAGTTGATGTAGGTCTTGGACATATCTACAGATGTAACAGTACTGGCACCACCATGTGCTGCATAGACACTGAAAGACCCCGTATAGCAGAATAAATTGAGCACATCAAGGTCTTTTGCCTCGCTGCGCACCAAGCCCCGGGTAATGCGGTGATCGAGGAACAGACCGGTATCAAGGTAGTCTGTGAGGTTGATGATAAAGCTGAGACCGCCTTCAGGAACAATCTTTTCTACCTTTTCCTCATTAAATTTTTCATACTGACCTTGCCGTCCGGCCTTGCGTTGGCGCACCTTCATATAGATGTTTGAAGCGTCAATTTCCAGAACTCCTGCAATGGTCTCGCGGCAAGCTTGCAGCCAAGCTTCATGCTCTTCGTCTTCCATGCCGTGGCGACGTTTATATTCGGCAGCATGCACGGCACCGTTATACCAGTCGATCGCGAAGGGGAATTCAGGCAGGTCATGATCGTAAAAACGGTAACACGCGATCTCCTGTTTGCGGGCTATCTTGCCGAAGTGCTTATAAACCTTCGCCAACCGGTTTTGGAACATTATCTGCTTTTCGCTGCTCAATTCAGTGTATTTGAATGGTAAAAGTAAATGAAAATGTTCACTGCCTTACATATGCGGAATTTGCGCAATTGCCTATATTTACAAAGCCTTTTTGAATAACATACCCGAATTTCATTAGGTTTGTATTTACCAATATCAGAACCAGCAGATGCAATTAGCTCAACGACTGAACTTATTCTCCGAGCCGCAGACGATCAAGATGGCCAAAATGAGCCGCGAGATGAAAGCAAGGGGAATCAATATAATAGATCTTAGCCTTGGTGAACCGGATTTCAGAACACCGGAACATATCCGCAACGCCGCGATAGCAGCCATTAACGAAGGATACAACAAGTACACTCCGGTGGCAGGCACTCCTGAACTATTGGATGCGATCTGCACCAAACTGAAAAGAGACAATAACCTTGATTATTCAACGTCCGAGATATTGGTATCAACCGGTGCCAAACACTCTTTGGTGAATGCAGTTCTGTGCCTGGTTGATCCGGGTGACGAGGTGATCATTCCTACACCATTTTGGGTAACCTACGCCGCGCAGGTGCAGCTTGCTGAGGGAATAGTGAAGTACATTCACTGCGATATTGAGTCTGATTTTAAACTCAAACCCGAACAGTTGGAAGCTGCAATAACGCCGAAGACCAAGTTGTTCATGTTTTCTTCGCCCTGTAACCCTACGGGTAGTGTGTACACCCGTGAGGAACTTGCTGCATTGGTGGAGGTGTTTAAGAAATACCCCCACGTGTGCATCATCAGCGATGAGATATACGAATATATCAATTTTATCGGCGGGCATGAGAGTATTGCCCAGTTCCCCGAAATAAGGGATAGGGTAGTTGTGATCAACGGTATGTCGAAAGGATTCGCAATGACAGGCTGGCGCCTTGGCTACATGGCTGCACCGCGCGAACTGATACAGGCATGCGATAAGCTGCAATCACAATTCACATCCGGTGCCAGCATAATTACGCAACGTGCTGCTATCACCGCTTTGCTGAGTGACCTTGGCCCCACGCACGAGATGGTGGCTGCCTACAAACAGCGCAGAGATTTCGTGTCATCGGCATTGCAAAAGATACCCGGAGTAAAAGCGAATAATCCGGGAGGCGCTTTTTATGCCTTCCCGGACATCAGCGCGTTTTTTGGAAAACGATATGGCGAACACGTGATCGAGAATGATGTGGACCTCAGTATGTTCCTGCTACACGAGGCACATGTGGCCACGGTAAGTGGCAGTGCATTCGGAAGTCCGCAGTGTATCAGGTTGTCTACAGCAAATTCGATGGAAAATCTGCGCGAGGCACTCGAGCGCATCACAAAGTCGCTGGCCTTACTGCAGTGATTTTCAGCTGCACGACATTAAACCAATTGTATTATTTGCAGT
>JBIKSN010000220.1:0-5540 GCA_044348585.1 Flavipsychrobacter sp. | reverse complement strand
CATGCCGGCGATGGCAACCTGCACGTGAACATTGTAAAAGCAGGTATGAGCGACGAAGACTGGAACAACAAACTACCCGTGGGCATACGCCGTCTCTTTACAGAGGTGGTGCGGCTGGGTGGCACCATATCGGGCGAGCACGGCATTGGCCTTGTGCAGCGTCCCTACATGGATGTAGCCTTCAATGAAACACAAATGGCACTGATGCGCAGCATCAAAAATGTCTTCGACCCCAATGGCATTCTTAACCCCGGAAAGATATTCTGATAACCTACTCCTCTTACCCCATGTTATACGCAGGCGTCTTCATCATTATCTTCATCGTTGCTGTGTGGGCATTCATGCAGTTGCCTCAGTTCGGCCGCAAACCCGCCGGCGAACATCTGGCGCTGTTGCGCAGCGCACCCAACTACAACAACGGTGCCTTCCAGAACATTATGCACACACCGCCCTTTACCAACGGGGCCAACTTCGTCAGTGTATCGCGCAAGTTCTTCTTCGGTAAAAGTCCGCTGGTCAGGCCACCGGCTCCTATACCCGCAGTAAAGACGGACCTCCGTTCGCTCGATCGCAATGAAGACCTCATCGTGTGGTTCGGGCACTCTTCCTATCTGCTGCAACTCAGTGGCACACGCTTCCTTATAGACCCTGTTCTCGCGGGCCACGCATCGCCGGTCAGCACATCTGCACGCGCCTTCCCGGGCTCAGACATTTACCGCCCGGAAGATATGCCCGATATCGATGTACTCATCATTACCCACGACCATTACGACCACCTCGACCATAAGACGGTAACCGCATTGCGCCCGCGTGTGGGCAGGGTCATCACATCTATGGGAGTAGGGGCACACCTGCAGCGATGGGGCTACCGCAAAGACACCATTACAGAAGGCAATTGGGGCAACGTCGTTTCTCTGCCCGGTAGCTTCACGCTCACCTTCACTCCTGCAAGGCACTTTTCCGGTCGTGGCTTCAAGCGCAACGGCACACTTTGGTCATCTGTAGTATTGCAAAGCCCGCAGCGCAAGCTATACCTCGGTGGCGACTCAGGCTACGGCACTCACTTCAAAGAGATAGGTGCACAACACGGCCCGTTCGATCTGGCAATTCTCGAGAACGGACAGTACAACGAAAGCTGGCAGAACATTCACATGATGCCCGAAGAAGTGGTGCAGGCCGCCACCGAGTTGGGCGCTCGCACACTTTTCCCTGTGCACTGGGCCAAGTTCGCTTTGTCGCTACACGCCTGGGATGACTCCATCACCCGCGTAGTGGCCGAGGCACGTCGCAAAGAGATGCCGCTCATACACCCGCTCATCGGTCAGGTGGTGATGCTGGATGATGCCACGCAGCACCCTGAATGGTGGAAAGAAGTAGGCACCACTACCGCATAGAACGTATGATACGGTCGGTGCGCTTGTCGGCCCGGTGGTTCTGAAGGCTGATAACGGCCCACACGGCCGCGGGTATCCACCCCAGTATGGTACACTGCAGAATAAGACAGATAATACCGCGAAAGATCCTCCCCCTCAGGAAGAATGACAACCACGGAAATACGATAGCGATAAGTGTCATGACAATGGTATTGCTGTAAAGGTATTGAATTCCCGCTTTTTGCATGCAGCCACCACTCCCCTCATTCTTCCTATCTTTGCCCCTACCCCCTTGTATGAATACGAAACTCACGTCACTGATGATTGCGCTGGTATTGTGTGCATCTGCCGCAAACGCCGCCCGCCTGTTCATACCCATGGACGATAAGCAGACCAACCACCTGCGCGCCTACGGCATCATCTACAACGCCATCGCATCAGGCACGTCCGCCGACTGGTTACTCAACTACCGCGGCGGTAGCTTCTCGGTCGAATATACCGCAGCCATCGATGCAAACTGCCGCCAACGTGGCGTAGCCTTCGAAAAACTATCTGATGCCGCTTATGCCACCATTACCCGAAAAGTAAAGGCTCCGGGATTCAATGGAGATGTGGTTGCGCTGAACAAGGTTCCACGCATTGCAGTGTACACCCCATCGGGCAAAAAACCCTGGGACGATGCCGTTACACTCGCGCTTACCTATGCGGGCATCCCATTCGACAAGGTATATGTCTCTGAGGTGCTTTCCGGCGCGCTCAGCAAATACGATTGGCTGCACCTGCACCACGAAGATTTCACCGGACAGTACGGCCGCTTCTGGATACAGTATAAAGATGCCGACTGGTACCGCAACGACTGCCGCGCCACAGAACAACTGGCCACCCGCCACGGCTTCCGCAAGGTATCGCAGATGCAACTGGCTGTCGTGCGCAAAATACGCGACTTTGTGGGCGCAGGCGGCAATCTGTTTGCCATGTGCTCTGCCACCGACACCTACGACATTGCACTGGCCGCCGCCAATACCGACATCTGCGACTCGCAATACGATGGCGACGGCATCTCTCCCAACGCCCAGTCAAAACTGAACTATACCAACACATTTGCCTTCACCGGGTTTCAGATCTCTACCGCCCGCTACGAGTACGAATACTCCACCATCGACAATACCAACTTCCGCTTCCAGCCCGAAAGCACTGACTACTTCACGCTACTACCCTTTCCCGCTAAGTTCGATGCCGTACTCACCATGCTCTGCCAGAACCACACACGCCGCATCAAGGGCTTCATGGGACAGACAACCGCCTTCCGCAAAGAGTACCTGAAACCGGATGTGGTGTTGCTGGGCCACCGCAAAGACGTAATGGAAGCCCGCTACATTCACGGCAGGCACAAAGAAGGTACTTGGACCTTTTATGGCGGTCATGACCCCGAAGATTACGAGCACAAAGTGGGCGAACCGCCTACCGACCTTGATCTGCACCGCAATTCACCCGGCTACCGCCTCATCCTCAACAATGTACTGTGCCTCGCATCGGGCAAGAAAGACGTACTGGCTGTTGTGTGCTGCGAAACCGGCAACAGTCCGGCCCTGCCGCCGCCAACTACCGGCAGCCCCTTCCGCATACTGCCGGGCACCACGGGTGGCAGCCTGGTCATTTCAGGCACAGGCGGCGAAGTGATAGAGGTGGTGACACTGGTGAACAAAGATGGCAATGAAGTATATACCCGCCGCTTCAGCGCCACACGCGTCACCATAGACATGGACGGCCTGGCCACCGGACTATATAACATAAAGGTAAATGGCAACTATGCCGGTAAGGTGGTGAAGAACTAATTACCTTAAACACTTTTGCGCTAAATTTGCGACCGTGCGGCAGCACATAGCATAGATCGATAATGAATACCGTACACGAACGCCGCAAGGGCGAACCGCCACTCATAGATTCCACTTCCGACCACCGCGAGTGGCTGCGGGCAGTTCAAAGCCTCATTCCGCCGGCAGCACCTGAATCGCCTGCCGTATTTCCCCTGCTTCGCCATCCCGGCAAGCTGCAGTTGCTGCTCGTCACAGCTTCAGACCTGCCCAAAGAAGTGCATACCAAAGAACAGGAAAGCTTTCTGATTCTGGAGGGGGAATGTATCTGCCGCGTAGGCGATACCGACCACTACCTCAAACCCGGGTCTTACTTTGAGGTACCGCTCAATGCCGGTCATACCGTTCATGTGCGCTCAGAAAGGTTGGTAGCCGTTATGCAGCGACTGGACGTATAGCCCGATCCTATGCGAAATAATTAATAATGCATTCTTTCAGCATGCGTTCCTGCTCGGCAAGGCCTTTTACGGCCACCGGATCCAGCTCGTTGAAGTGGGGCCAACCCTCCTCGTCGCGGCCGACAAACTCATAAAAACCATACTGGCTCAGCAGGGTACACACGGCCACGTGCATCAGGTCGCGCTTCTGCTCTTTAGAGAATTTGCGCTTCGGCATACGTCCCAGCTCATTCACACCTATCAGAAACAAAACACCCTCCATATCGGGCAGTTTCCCGAAACGTTCCCTAAGCATTTGCTCCGTATCCAGCCATCTCTGTTCAAAATTCTCCATATTCTTATACTCCTTTGTTTTCCCTGCGGGCTGCGCAAAGGTATTATTTATGTACTTGCCACCGCCAAACAGCATCTTCATATACAATTTTAAAAAAAGTTAAAACTGACCGGTGTTCTCTTCATTGTGGTGCTACCGCTTTATTTTTGACTTTTTCGTAGCATTGTAACTAAAACCGCATCGTATCAATATGGAAGTATCTTCCTCTTTCGACATCCGCGAGCTGAATGAAAGGATCCATCAGCAAAGTGCATTTATTGAGTTGCTCACAATGGAACTCAACAAAGTGGTTGTGGGACAAAAGCACATGGTAGAGCGCCTCATGATAGGTATGCTTGCCAATGGCCACGTACTGCTTGAAGGGGTACCCGGTCTGGCAAAGACACTCGCCATCAAATCGCTGGCGTCGGCTATCCATGCCAACTTCGCCCGTATACAGTTCACCCCCGACCTGCTGCCTGCCGACGTACTCGGTACTATGGTCTACAATCCGCAGGAGCATAAGTTTGCAGTGCGCAAGGGACCTATATTTGCCAACTTCATTCTGGCCGATGAGATCAACCGTGCTCCCGCCAAGGTGCAGAGCGCACTGCTGGAAGCCATGCAGGAACGCCAGGTGACCATCGGCGACAATACGTACAAGCTGGAAGAGCCATTCCTGGTACTGGCCACCCAGAACCCCATAGAGCAGGAAGGAACTTACGAACTGCCCGAAGCTCAGGTGGACCGCTTCATGCTGAAGATCATCATTACCTACCCCAAGAAGGAGGAAGAGCGTCACATCATCCGCACCAACCTCAACCCCACAGGTGCCGTAAAGATCAATCCTGTAGTGTCTGCCGAGCAGATCATTAAGGCACGGGCGCTCGTACGCGAAGTATATATGGACGAGAAGATCGAGCAGTACATCCTCGATATCGTCTTCGCTACCCGCTTCCCCGATGAATACAAACTGGGCAAGCTGAAGCCATACATCAGCTATGGTGGCTCACCACGTGCCAGCATCAACCTGGCGCTGGCATCAAAAGCCTATGCATTCATCAAACGCCGCGGCTACGTGATACCCGAAGACGTGCGTGCAGTGTGTCACGATGTGATGCGTCATCGTATAGGGCTTACCTACGAAGCCGAGGCCGAGAATGTGACCAGCGAACAGATCATCAACGAGATCCTCAATGTGGTAGAAGTGCCATAGCAGATGAGTCTTTTGATACCTTTCTTTTCAACGCCGTGCTGATGCACGGCGTTTTCTTTTTACTACTGACATAGTACAGCCGCTACACACCATCACCACTTTTGCTCAGAGAGGCCGGGTAAAACACATTGGGTCATATCATTCCGGACACAGAAATTTAATTTTTCTCATTTTGCGCTTCAGCATACATTTACATAATTGCCGGATCATGTTGTCATTTGTATCAGAGCTGCGTCATCGCAACGACCTTTTGTATTTTTTCGGACTTATATGCCTCTTTTCTTCTGTTGTATTTCTGTTGCTTAGTGCCACCACTTCAGTAAAGGTCTACAATGTAAGTGCCTGGTATAAGCCGTTCAAATTTGC
>JBIKSN010000219.1:0-5546 GCA_044348585.1 Flavipsychrobacter sp. | reverse complement strand
AACATTGGCGGCACTTTTCCACTCAGGAATTCCTTCATCGCCAGTATCGCCTTGTGTGCCTGCTCATCGGTCAGTCCGGCTTTGTCCTTTAATAATTGTACGAGTTCCTGCATAAAACATCTATTTATCTCCGCTTAGGCGGCCTTCTTGATCTGTTCCAGTTTTGAATGTTCTATCATCTGCTCGGCATATTCCAGCGTGAGGCGGAACGTACCGTCGTGCTGCTCTGATGGCAGATCAAACATGGCGTCGGTGAGGATCATCTCACAGATGGCACGTAGTCCGCGACCGCCCAGCTTGTACTGCACCGCCTTCCTCACCATGTAATCAAGCGCTTCATCGTCAACAGTAAGGGTGATGCCCTCATATTCGAACAGACGCTTGTATTGTTTCACCAACGCGTTCTTAGGCTCTGTAAGGATACGCTTCAGAGATGCCTCATCCAGCGGGTTCAGGTAGGTCACTATCGGCAACCTGCCCAACAACTCGGGTATGAGGCCGAAGGTACGCAGGTCCTGCGCGTTCACATACTGCAGCAGGTTAGCGCGGTCTATATCTTTAGTAGCCTTGATGGCATTGTACCCTATGGAACTTGTCTGGATACGGCGGGCGATCATCTTGTCGATACCTTCGAACGCGCCACCGCAAATGAACAGGATATTCTGGGTGTTGACCTTTATCATCTTCTGCTCGGGGTGCTTGCGACCTCCCTGTGGTGGCACCAGCACTTCCGATCCCTCCAGCAGCTTCAGCATAGCCTGCTGCACCCCCTCGCCGCTCACATCGCGTGTGATGGAAGGATTATCGCCCTTGCGGCCTATCTTATCCAGCTCGTCTATATACACGATACCGCGCTCGGCAGCAGCCACATCGTAGTTGCTGGCCTGAAGCAGTCGCGACAGAATACTTTCTACGTCTTCGCCCACATAACCCGCCTCTGTAAATACTGTAGCATCTACGATCGCAAACGGTACCTGCAACAAACGCGCTATGGTCTTGGCCAGCAGCGTTTTACCGGTACCTGTCTCGCCTACCATCATGATGTTGGATTTTTCTATCTCCACATCATCCATTTTAGGCATGGTGAGGCGCTTGTAGTGGTTGTATATAGCCACAGAGAGCACCTTTTTGGCATCGTTCTGACCTATGACATATTGATCAAGGAATGACATGATCTCGCGCGGCTTATAGACCTTGCTTTTTTGTATGTCAGCCGGCTTGGAAGGAGGGGTCTCTACCTTTTCCTTATCGGAGGTAGCCTCAGTGAGCAGGGTATGCGCATTTTCGATGCACTGATCGCAGATATTGCCCTTGATGCCGGTAAACAGGATATTTACATCCGACTCACCTCGGTCGCAGAACGAACATCTTTTTTCAGTTTGCTTGGCCATTAGTGTATGGTATTAATAATTTCGGCTGGCAAAGGTACGTAAAAGCGGCATCAGACGTGCACACTTTCTATGCGGGGGCAAACCGGGCAGCCATTTGTACCCACCGCGGAGGCATACAAATTTTAACTTTTGTTATTTCTTTTTGCGTCATAATCCGCTTACGATTTTACTATATTTGCCCACCCTAACGGGAACCGGTAACGATGCGAAGTATTTTCATCAAGGAAATAAATTCTTTTTTCAGTTCCATAGTGGGCTATGTGGCACTTTTGGTGTTTCTGGTGGCCTGCAGTCTTTTTTTGTGGATCATCCCCAACTACAGCATTCTGGAATATGGTTATGCCTCCATGGAGCGCTTTTTTGACATTGCCCCGTGGCTGCTATTGCTGCTGGTTCCGGCTGTAACCATGCGTTCTTTTGCCGACGAGTTCCGCACGGGCACCATAGAATGGTTGAGTACCAAGCCGGTATCTGACCTTGAGATCATTCTGGGCAAATACCTGGCCACGCTGGCACTCATTTTCTTTGCCCTGCTACCTACACTCATTTACGTTTATACTATTAATAACCTTTCGTACCCCGATATCAGTATTGACTGGGGTGCCATCATAGGTTCATACGTGGGTCTGTTCTTTCTGGCAGCCACGTTTGCCGCCGTTGGTGTGTTCTGCTCTTCACTCACGGCCAATCAGGTAGTGGGCTTTCTGGTGTCGTTGCTGGCCTGTTATGTACTTTACACCGGTTTCGAGCAACTGAGCAAGCTGCCGAAGTTTGCCGAAGGTATAGACTACTACCTGAGCATGGTGGGTATGGAATTTCATTACAACTCCATCAGCCGCGGCCTCATAGACTCGCGCGACGTCATCTATTTTATCTCTGTAATAGCATTTTTTATTTCTCTTACCCGTTTCTCACTCACATCGCGTACACGCGGTGCGGGCAGATAAGGGCATATTATTATGGCAACAAAAGAACGTAAGAACCGTCAGCAGCAACAGGCCACCGTCCGCATAGTGATCATGGCGGCCATAGTGGTCTGTGTCAACGTTTTGGCGTCTTACTTCCATAAAGGCATCGACCTCACGCACGAAAAGAGGTTCACCCTTACCGACCCTACCAAAAAGCTGCTGCGCAGTATGGAGGAAGTAGCGGTGATAGATGTGTACCTGAAGGGGCAGTTCCCCGCCGGCCTGCAACGCCTGCAGGAGGCTGTGCGCGAACGGCTCCGGTCCTTCAAGGAAGTTGGCGGCAACCGCATCATCTTCCGTTTCATAGACCCGTTTGAGGGAAAGACCGAAAAAGAGAAAAAAGCCATTGCCCACGATCTGGAGACAAAGGGTATAAAAGTGATGGAACTGGAGAACCGCGATGACGAGGAATACTCTATGAAGCCGTTCTTCCCCTATGCTCTGGTACAGTACAACGGTCATGAGATGCCCATCTACCTGCTGGACGCCCCACGTGGTGGCGGATCTCAGGAGCAGTTGAACTATGCAGAGGCTATGCTGGAATACCAGTTTGCCAACGCCATCAACCGGATGAGCAAGCCGACTCGCCCATCCATCGCCTACCTTACCGGCCATGGCGAGCCACTGGGTGTAAAGACCTACGACATGCTTGCTACCCTGCCGGGCATTTACGACCTTGACTCGCTGGACCTTACTCAAACATTAGACATATCTGTTGCATACGATGCGGTCATCATCAACCAGCCGACCATGCCTTTCAGCGGGCCGGATAAATTGAAGATCGATCAGTACATTATGCATGGCGGACATGTGCTGTGGGTAATGAACGCGATGAACGCGTCGCTGGACAGCCTGGTGAACAGTCCTCAGTTCATAGCTCTGGAACACCAAACAGACCTGGACGACATTCTCTTTAAATATGGCGTGCGTGTCAACTTCGACCTGCTGGAGGATATGCAGTGCAATCCGCTGCCCCGCGTACTCAACAATGGCCGTCCGACACTGCACGACTGGATTTACTTCCCGCGCCTGAACCCGACAGCAGACCATCCGATAGTTAAAAATATGGATCTGCTGATGGGCAGCTTCACCAATACTATCGATACGATCAAGTCTGACGGCATCAGCAAGACCGTCTTGCTACATTCATCGAAATACAGCAGGGCGGCAAGATCACCGGTACGGGTGAGCCTGAGCATGATGAGCTACCCCCTCAAACACGAGATGTTCACCAAACAGTACATGCCTGTAGCAGTATTGCTGGAAGGACAGTTCCATTCGCTTTACGAAAACAGACTGGCGCCTGAATACCTGCGCCTGCTGGACTCGCTGAAGCACCCTTTCAAACCTAAGTGTGACTCCACGAACAAAATGATCGTGACGTCTGTCGGCGAGCTGTTCAGCAATGGTTATTCCACCAAGGACGGCGTATTGCCTATCGGTTATTACCAGTTCACAGGCGAATATTTTGCGAACAAGACATTCCTGCTCAACTGCCTTGAATACCTTACCGACAACTCGGGCGTACTTGAAGCGCGTTCTAAAGACGTGAAACTGCGCCTGCTGGATAAAGGTCGCGTGAAGCCGGAGCGTACTCAGTGGCAGGTAGTGAACGTAGTGATACCTATTGCTGCTGTGCTGGTATTTGCGTCGTTCTACCTCTTCGTCCGGAAGCGCAGGTACGAAGTGAAAAAAGACAGTAAAACCTTATCTTAATATGCGAAAGACGCTCATCTACATTGCCATACTTGCCATACTGGGCGCAGGCATCTACTACATGCTGCCCGGCCGCAACGGAACGGAAACACCGTTCGATCCTGCAGAGGCAGGTTTCACCATAAAGGACACGGCATCTGTAGGTAAGATCTTCCTGGCCGCCAGCGATGGTGAGAGTGTATTGGTGGAACGTACCGATACAGGCTGGATAGTGAACCATCAGTACAAAGTGTTGCAGAGCACACTGAACATGCTGTTGACCACGTTCATGAAACAGACAGCATTGTACCCGGTGACAAAAAACGCCTATGCCAATGTTATAGAGACGATGTCAACACACGGCATCAAGGTGGAAGTGTATGACCGCGCCGGCAAGAAGATGAAGGTATTCTATGTGGGCGGCGCCGCGGTGAACAACACAGGCACCAACATGCTGATGGAAGGAGCCAAGACACCGTATGTGGTGGAGTCGGAAGGCTTTGTTGGTTACCTGACCCCACGCTATGCCACGCGCCTGCGCGACTGGCGCGACAGGGCGGTATTCCGCCTGCAGGCAGAGGAGATCAAGTCGATAAGCGTACAATATCCCGGCAAACCCGATGAATCTTTTGTGGTGAGCCGTAGCGATGATGGCCAATTCTCAGTAACGTCTACAGCTAAGATCATGCACCTGCCGGAGGGGCTGAACAAACACCGCGCAGAATCATACATGCACTTCTTCGGAAACATCAACTGCGAGGGCTATCTGAATGGCCTCTCTGATAATGACACCGCGATAAAAACGGCTCCCCAACACTCGTCGATCGATGTAGTGACGGTAAAGGGAGAAAAGAAACATGTAGATGTGTACTGGATGGCCGTGAACAAGCGTAGTAAGAACCAGAAGAAATCGGACATTGACAGCACCACCCAGCAATACGACTCAGACCGCATGTATGCCATCATCAACGATTACAAAGACACGGTGATGATACAGCAGCTGACGTTTCACAATCTCTTTCGTAAGGCCCACGAGTTCTACCGCAAAGACATAGTGCCGCAAAAGACCGCAGCACAGTCTGAAGGAAAAAGTGGACAATTGGGTCGCTAAAAAACTGTCGCACCCGTGGCAGACCTGCAACAACATATAGAATGGATGCGCCAACGGCTGCAGGAGCCGCTGCCCGGCCTCAGCGCGCAGGAACGCATGATGGGACGTGTGGTGAGTATGCCGCCAAAAGTTCCTGACAATGCACGCCCCAGCGCTGTACTATGCCTTTTGTATCCTCACGTTGATGACCTGCACCTGCTTCTTATGAAACGTAAGGAGGACAAGGGGGCACATAGCGCGCAGGTGAGCTTTCCGGGCGGTCGCTTTGAGCAGTCTGATCTGGACCTTGCCACAACAGCATTGAGGGAAGCAAATGAGGAAGTGGGCGTGGATCCGGTGGCGGTAGACCTCATTGGCGCGCTTACTCCGCTATATATTCCG
>JBIKSN010000218.1:0-5570 GCA_044348585.1 Flavipsychrobacter sp. | reverse complement strand
TTCGACGTGCTGATCACGTTTTTACTGGCGGCGTTCGCCTGGATATTCTTCAGGGCCAACAATGTGCAAGACTCATTTGTAATAGTGCGCAAACTGGCCGACCTGCCTGCCGAAATGCTACAGGTGGCGCAGACAAGGCGCATCGCCTTCCTGAACCTGAAAGGGATATACCAGTGGATATTGCCGGGCTTTGCCGCGATAGCAGCGTTGGAGATAGCCCACATAATACAGATAAAGATGAAACTGGAACACACCTTTGAACAGAAACCCGCACTGGTGCGGTGGGCTGTTTATTATGGTGGTCTGTTCCTGCTCATCTTCTATGGCGTGTACGAGAAAAACCAATTCATTTATTACCAGTTCTGATGACCAGGCGACTACTTTTCAAATTGTTCCTTGCAGTGCTACCGGTGCTGTTGATGGCGATATGGTATGTGGCCGCCGATCCGTTTATGGTGTTGCGGCAGTACCCTGATATGTACAATACCCGTCACAAGCACCTGGAGCTGAACGAAGACTATGCCGCAACCGAAACCCTTCTTCGCTTGTATCCGCAGCAGCAATACGATGCGTACATACTGGGCAGCAGCCGATCGCGCTACTATACCCCCGACCAATGGCTGAAGCGAAAACCCGGTATGAAACCATACCACTTTGGTGTGGCATCAGAGACACTGTTTGGCGTGGCGGGCAAGGTGAAGATGTTGCACGCGAAAGGCATTAAGATCAGCAATGCGCTGATAATAGCCGATGCCGAACTGTTGTCTAAAGCCGCCAACAGTTCGGGGCACCTGTTCCGCAAGCACCCGCTGGTGTCCGGCGAAGGTTATGCCGATCTGCAGTTTACCTGCTTCAAAGACTTCTTCAATCCCGAGGCCATCAGTGGGTATCTGTCGCTGCCCGACGAAGTACCTGTGGGCAAAAAGGACCCGCAGCAACTGGCGGAGATACAGATAGAAAAAGACCCGGCTTCCTACTACGGCCCGCGCATGTCTATGTTCTACAAACGCCCGCCGGTTCAGCAATACGAACCGCAGGTGATATTTGAAGAGCAGCGCAAACTGCTTGTGGAGATGAAAGAAATATTTGCCGCCAACAATACCGACTATAGAATCGTATTGTCGCCCATGTATGACCAGAAAAAGCTGAACGCAAAGGATATGAATACCTTGTATGAAGTGTTTGGCAAGGACCGCATCTACGACTTCTCGGGTATCAACGATATCACTCAGGATATGTATAACTACTTCGAGACGGCGCACTACCGCCCCTCCATAGCCTACCGCATTATGGATAGTGTGTATGCCCGCAGGTAATTATCCGTTCAGTTTCCAGAACTTCTTTTCAGCCGCACAATCGGCTATCAACTTTTCAAACCGCTTCATTCGGGTAGCCTCTTGTTTGGCGCTCGTTACCAGATGAATGGCGATCTTTCGGTAAGAAGGGGCAATGCTGTTGAAGTATTCCCAGGCCTTTTTATTATCCTTGAATATCTTATCTAATTCTGGACTAAATTCTTTTGCTTCGCTTTCGAAGGAGTAAACGCGCGACAGGTGATCTTTACGTTTGTTGAACGCCTCAATACCTTCGGGGTACATAAGCCCCGCGGCAAGTAGTTTTTCTACCTTGGCTATATTGATGGCGCTCCAGATGCTGGTGGGCTTGCGGTGAGTGAAGCGGATGGTGTAGCTTTCTTCGTCTATGGTATGGCGAACGCCGTCTATCCAGCCAAAGCACAGCGCCTCATCTACCGACTGCGGCCACGTGACCGATGGTTTGCCCGTGCCTACTTTGTAATAACCTAACTGCAGGGTAGTGGAGGTCTTGTAATTTTTGATGAACCACTTGCGCAGGTCGTTCTGCGTCTTGAAGAATTTGGGAGTGCTTTCGGGCGGCATGGTGCGGGCAAATATACGCTAGGCCTCGTCTTTTTTGCCCTTTGTCCCGGGCTTGGGTGCAGCCTTGCGGCCCGCTTTTTTCAATGCGGCATCTATCAGCCATTCTATCTGGCCGTTCACACTACGAAACTCGTCACCGGCCCACTTTTCAAGGGCCTTGTAGACGTCTTCGTCCAATCTTAGCACAAAATTCTTCTTGTCTGCCACTTATATTGTTGTGATGTTGCAAAAATAATCTGCGGGAGCGGATATTATCCCGTTCCCGCAGGTTTATCGATTACTGATACAGGCTGCCTGTGTTGATCACAGGTTGTGCAGCTTTCTCGCCGCACAGCACCACCATCAGGTTGCTGACCATAGTAGCCTTCTTTTCTTCGTCTAGCTGCACTATCTCTTTCTTGCTCAGTTGTTCCAGTGCCAGCTCCACCATGCCTACCGCACCCTCTACTATTTTGAAGCGAGCCGCTACTATGGCCGATGCCTGCTGGCGTTGCAGCATGGCGCCCGCTATCTCCTGTGCATAGGCCAGGTGACTGATACGCGCCTCGGTAACAATGATACCGGCGGTCAGCAGACGCTCGTTCAGCTCCTCCTGCAGCAGCTCCATGATCTTGTCGCCACCCTCACGCAGGGTGATGTCGGCATTCTGGTCTTCAATACTGTCGTAGGCGAAGCGCATAGTGAGTGCGCGAACAGCGGCCTCGCTCTGCATGCGCACAAAGGCGTTGTAGTCGGCCACCTCATACGCTGCTTTGTAGGTGTCCTTGATCTGCCACACTACTATCGCGGCTATCTCTACAGGATTACCCATTTTGTCGTTCACCTTCAGCGTGGGTGTAGACATGTTTTCTACACGCTGCGACACCTTGAGGCTTACGTACAGCGGGTTGATGAAGAACATGCCGTTGTCTTTGATAGAGCCCACATACTTACCAAAGAGGTTGAGGACGCGGGCGTGGTTGGGCTGAACGATGATAAGGCCCTTCCACAGGATGATACAGAGAATGAACAACAGGATACCGGGTATTGTGTATAGTCCGCTTTCCTCTATACCGGCGGTTATGAAGAACTTGATGGCAACGCCCAGGAGTACCAGGGAGATCAGTAAGGCTAAGTAGCCGTTGGCGGGTTTGATGTTCTTTTCCATTTTTTGAAAATTGTTTGATATCAATTTGATATCAAAAGTACATCAGTTTTGGAATCTGCCAAAAAAATAATTGTTAATGTGTGACCCCAACAAAAAAAGGAGCCGAATTGCTTCAGCTCCTTTTGGTATCAATGGTTGCGAATTATTACTCCTGATTTTTCATCTTCACCATGGTGAGGATGGTAGCGATAGCTACTGTTTCACCGGTCTCGTCATACACGTCCACCAGCCATTTCACAATGCCCTTGGCTATGTCTTCCGGACTGCGTTTTTCCTGGGCCGTCTTTTCTTTTACGGTCAGGCGCACACCTATGGTCATGCCCGGATATACAGGCTTTGTGAAGCGACATTCGTCGATACCGTAGTTCAGCAGTACCGGACCTTTTTTCGCATCTACAAACAGACCCGCCGCTTTAGACAGGATGAAGTAGCCGTGTGCCACACGCTTTTCAAAGATGGTTCCTTCCAGCGATGTAGCGTCCATGTGGGCATAGAAGTTGTCGCCGCTCACATTGGCAAAGTTGGTGATGTCCGTCTCGGTAACTGTGTGTTTCGCAGTTACGAGTGTTTCGCCTATCTGCAGGTCTTCAAAATGTTTCTTGAACGGATGCACATCAGTCTCGTGCTGGCGGCCACCCTGCTGGTATACATTGGTGATGCGGCCAATGGTGGTAGGTGAGCCCTGTATGGCGCAGCGCTGCAGGTAGTGCATTACACCACGCTTGCCGCCCATCTCTTCGCCACCGCCCGCGCGGCCCGGTCCGCCATGCACCAGCAGCGGCATGGGCGATCCATGACCCGTGCTTTCTTTGGCACAGTCGGCATTCAGCACCAGTATGCGGCCGTGCATGCTGGCGGCGCCCAGCACCACCTCGCGCGCTACATTGTCGTCGGCAGTCACTACAGAACATACCAGCGATCCCATACCCATCTTGGCAAGGGTTATAGCATCGTCCAGGTTGTTGTATGGAATGATGGTAGATACCGGCCCGAAGGCTTCTATGTTGTGGCACGCCACATTTTTGAACGGATCGGTATTGAGGAATATGAGTGGTGGCAGGAAGGCGCCTTTTTCCTTGTCGGCACCCATCACCTCAAAGTTGTCGAGGTTGCCTATCACAATGCTCTGTGTTTTGGACAGTTCCTGCACTTTTTCGCGCACCTCATTGCGCTGACTGATGCCGGCCAGAGGGCCCATACGCACCTCTTTTATAGAAGGATCGCCGATGGTGGTGGTCTGTATGCGTTTGCCCAGTGCAATGGTCACATCCTCAACACGGTTGGCTGGCACTATGATACGGCGGATGGCGGTACATTTCTGTCCGGCCTTTGTGGTGATCTCGCGCACTACTTCTTTGATGAATATGTCGAACTCTGGCATGCCCGGCTCCACATCGGGCCCCAGTATGCAGCAGTTCAGCGAGTCGGCCTCCATGTTGAAGGGTACAGACTCCGACAATATGCGTGGGTGCGATTTGAGCATACGACCCGTTGATGCCGATCCTGTGAAGGTGACGATATCCTGCGTCTCTATATGGTCCAGAATGCCGCGCGCCGATCCGCAGATGAGCTGCAGCGACCCTTCGGGGAAGATGCCTGATTTTATGATCTCCTGAAAGACAGCTTCCGTAAGGTAGGACGTAAGTGTAGCGGGCTTCACTATGGCCGGTACACCTGCCAGCAGGTTCACGGCTATTTTCTCCAGCATGCCCCACACAGGGAAGTTGAAGGCGTTGATATGAATGGCTACCCCCTCGCGCGGCACCATGATGTGGTGACCGATAAAGGTGTTGTTCTTAGACAGTTTTGCCACATCGCCGTCTACATAGTAGCGCTCGTCGGGAAACTGGCGGCGCAGACTGGCGTAGGCAAACAGATTGCCGATACCGCCTTCTATATCCACCCACGAGTCGGCACGGGTGGCACCGGTGAGTGCGCTAATGGCATAAAACTCTTCTTTGCGCTCCAGCAGGTACATGGCCAGCGCCTTCAGCATGCGGCCACGCTCCTGAAAAGTGAGCCTGCGCAGGGCAGGACCACCCACCGTGCGGGCATAGTGCATCATGGATCCGAAATCGAGGCCGGCACTACCGGCAGTATATATGGCTGCACCGGTCACGGCATTGTGCAGTACTTCTCCATCGTTGGCGCCGGCAACCCAGCGGCCTTCGGCATAGTTCTTTAACTGTGTGAGTGACATAGTATGTTGATTCTGATGTTATTTTTCGCGCTACCCTGCGGCAGCCTGTCCCAATTACATGAAACGACATGCAAATTAACTCATTTGCACAGGAATGAAGATAAGTAATGTGTGTTTTGGGGAACATGGGGGGAGGGGGGTGAGGGTAGAGCGGCATACGGGGAAGAAATCTGTTGCAGCCGGGACGGGCAACCTTCACCCAACAAAAAGGTCCGGGGAGTGCCCGGACCGGATGTTAATGTGAAGTGTAAATATCTAAAACTCCCAACCTATATCCTTGCGGTAGTAGATACCATCGTATTGGATGTGGGCGGCGTTTTCGTAG
>JBIKSN010000398.1:0-5574 GCA_044348585.1 Flavipsychrobacter sp. | reverse complement strand
GAGGGATGGGGTCTCTGTACCTTTGAGCAGATGGGTGTAGGAATTCCTCAAGTAGTCCCAGATATCGGTGGTTACAAGGAATACTGTTCTCAGACAAATTCAATGATTGTTAAGCCAGCTCACAGATACTATTTACCTTCTGTCTATAGCGCAGTGGGAGGTGAGGCCAATGTCTGTGACCCTCATGATGTCTGTATGGCTATTGAGGAATATTTGAATGACTCGGAGAAACGCAAGACACATGGTCAGAAGGCAAAGGATACAGTTTTGAGTTATACCTGGTCATCTGTTGTAAAGGGCTTGCTAAAGGCCTTGGAAGATGAAAACGATGAGTAAACTCCGTTTTTTTAAAATATGAACTATTACTAAGAAATGTATTTATTAGTAATCGATCATCCTGCTTCACTTGAAAAAATAGAAAGAGAAGGGCAAATTGTCAAGGTTCTAGGAAAGGGTCGCATGAAGTCACCTGGACATCCGGCTGGTAATCAACAATACCATACTCAACTACCTTTTTTACTGTATTCAACTAAGGAACCATATTTATTCCCAATTTATAATAAAGATATCGCTGGACGCATTGAATACCTTGGTCAATATAAAATATTAACTTATAAATTAAAAATGTCTTTTGAAGGATTTAGGTATTATGAATACACGATGGTGCGCTGTGTTCGTAGTACGCCAGGCGTAGAGCCCGTATTTCCTCCCGAGATAATTCAGAAGTAGGTTTCTGCCTGAGCTCTACTATTTCATTTGAAGGTACTACCGAAGGTACAGCCGAAGGCACAAAAGGTGCCGAAGGCACAAAAGGTGCCGAAGGTGCCAATGTTTGTCCTTCTACTCCACACATCTTGATCCACTGGTCTGAACTAATGGCTCGAAATGTCCCTAGACAAATCGACAAGTCTTTGTCACCCTTGGGTCCCTGATGTCTTGTATAGTCACAATTTGTCATGACAATGTATTTTGCCCATGGTCCCGTTCTCAAGCACATCGCATAAAAAGTCGACAAGGCTGACCAGGTAATGTAGGATTTCTTTCCCTCCCCATTAGGTGTCTTATATTTACATTGAACAGCGAGCCATTCTTCATTATGTCTGACTACAATGTCTATACCCATATCACGTCTCTTCAATGATAACTGGTTCAGAATATCCTCTGGAACATCTTCTAAAAGCCAGACCTCTTGATACCCTTTGACTTCTTTCAAATAAAGAGCACAAAAGTCCTCAAAGATATCTCCTCTAACCTTCTTATTATCTCTAGTACGCATCTCAGTAAGTGTATGAGCAGGTTGAGAATACCAAATTTGGCATTCCTTTATAAATTCATCAAAAAGATTTACAGGGCTTCTTAGAAATACTGTATGTAATTGTTTCTTCAGGTCCATCTAGTATAATATTGTCATCATCATTTAGATGGAAGGCGGTTACAAGGCAACAAGGAAGAATAGAAACTTATTGCGTAGACTTAAGAAAGGGGAATCCATTGGATTTACGGCTACTGCGTCATTAAAAGCTAAGGGCTTGATACCGAGAACCTCTAGAAAGTTACGTGGCAAAAAGGTTCTTGGCTCGAAATATAGATAGATATAATATATAATGGCTTGCCCTTGTAATAAGATGAAGGGTGGACGTTCGTCTAAAACTAGAAAGAATAGAAACAGAAAGAATCGTTCTAGAAAGAACCGTAACTAAATGGCTTTGCCATATGCTTCGCTAAATGCGTAAAATAAATCAATGAACCAAATAATTTACCAGTAGATATGGAAACTACCGCCACAACTCGTCGACGCTTACGCTCCAAAGGAACTATGCGCCGCCGCATAAATTTAGCATCTGCCTCAGTAAAGATTAATTCAGATGCCATCAGTGCTATCTTAGCACCCATTTACAGCGACCTACCTAAAACAACTGCTGCTGGACAGCATAATCTGACCTATGGAGAAATCGAATGGCCTGCCCTAAAGGTTATGTTGGACCATGTTCAAGGGCAAAACATTGGTTCCGGCCGCTTCTATGACTTAGGATGTGGCCGTGGGCGAGCTGTCTTATATATGGCCATGTCTGGCCTCTTCGACCATTCAGTAGGAATTGAGGTCTTACCAGAGCGTGTTTCCTTAGCCAAGGACGCCTTAAATAAACTCCGTGCCTCCATTCCTATCGCAGGTGCCAAGGTAAAGCTTTTCGAGGCGTCTTTCTTAAATCCCGCCTTCAAATACAAGGATGCTAAACTAGTTTTCTTGAGTAACATGTGTTTCGACAATGAGACACAGAATGCCATCTTCAAAAAGTTAAATGTTGAAATGCCCAAGGGGTCCCTGGTTTTCTGCTCAAGGCCTCCATCTGAGACCCTTTCAGCCTTTGAAGTTGTAGGAGTTGAAAAGGTTCCAATGACATGGACGCCAACTTCTGAAATTCACATTCTCAGACACTTGTAAAGATGGATAAGATTGTCGTGTTGAAACCAAATCCAATTGTAAAACCAGTTGAAAAAAAGAAAATAGAAAGACCAGTTGTCAGAACTCGCTTCGGATATGATGCTCGAGATTGTGTCAAGAATTTACAAGATGTCTTATCTCAGACAGGTCCTACTGCTACCGGCAAGGCCTTACATTACAGTGCCGACTTAGTCTGTAGTGGAGGATATGAAATCTGGATACGTCTGATATGGTCATCTGTCTTCCAACATGTACACTTAACAAGTCTCCGGATATTCGTCTTCCTTTTAGCAAAGACAAAGATCTTAGACGAAGCCATCAAATCCTTAGACATGGAGGCATTGTATAAGGACCCCGATTTTCAACATAAGATAGCCGAGGTCGTCCTAGTTGTTCAGACACTTCCTAGAAAGGGTAAACTCACATGGCCAAAGGTTCCAGATGAAACCCATGGACCTGCTTGGTTTCAGACAGTTCCTCATGCTAGAGAGGCTGACGCAGTTCTAAAGGTATGGAATGCGCAGAATGACCAGCCTGTCCTAAGGATGGTTGGTAACCAAATCTTACAGGCATGTGAGGAGGTAAACATAGAAAAGGCCCTCTTTTGGTTAAAATGGCTCTTAGATGAAGATAAAAGAATTCGCAATCAGGGGGCGGGTTACACGTTAACTACATCAAGGCGTACAGGCTCTGGAACTGTAAAGGCTGATAAGGCTGAAATAGGATACTATATGGCAGCTGTCTTAGCTGAGGCCTATAAGGACTTGGCGAGACGTGGCTTAGTGAGAATGCATGAGGAATTCCAGTGCCTCTTAGATATCTGGAAAGGTGTTCAGAATAGAACAACTTCAAGGCAAAAACAAGAGTGCTTGGCTCTAATGATACAAATTATATCTGAAGTTCCGAGATGGAAGGTTCCTGCTGCACAACCCTTGGTAAAAGACCCCATCGTGATGTCAAGAGCAGTCCAGCAATCTGTGCGATTTTTCTTAGAAGTCGTTCAAAAACCACCTGTTCCATCTGTAGTTCCTAAGGACATCGTGGGAGGTTACAAGAAACCTGCGAAAGCTTCCGATAAACCGACGACAATGGAAGACCAAATGCGTCTCATGGACGAGATGGTAATGGCATTTATTCAGAGATAATAATAGGTATGGGCTTAGTCCTAGTGTTCGATATGGATCAGACGATTTTAGATTCGTCTGATCCCTATTTATTTAATAGACCACCTACTCCCGAGGCTCGTGTTATCTTGAAGAAAAAAATAAGAGAATCCTTGAATTGGAATGTAGTTAACTTATTAAAACGCGCAGCTAAACTCAGACCAGATGGCGTATCGGCAATCTGTATGTTAACAAATAATTCAAGCACCATCCTAGTTTCAGCTGTAGATGAAGTCTTATATGAAGAAACTGGTTCTAAGGGAAAGTACAAGACATATGCTGGTAATGCGAATGACAGAGAAATGCCTGATAAGCCTTACTTTTTCGATTCCATCATGATGAGACAACATTCATCTAGACCTAAGACAATCGACGATAATCCACCCAAGAGATACATTGATATTATGAATATGTTAAGCTATATCGGGATGAAGGATGTTGGCATTGATAGAATGAAGGACGTATTTTTCTTTGATGATATTGGAACACATAACTTGAGATCCGAATTTAACTTCATGTCAGAAGGAAAATACAAGGATCATTATATTCACATAACACCTCCTTACAACAAGCTATTACAGGATAGAACCGATTATAGACCCATCTTACACTCCTTAGCAGCTCTAGATAAACAACAGCCTGAATTACCTCCTTTGGCTACTCCGTTACGCAGAGGCCCTGCTATAACATATTATAGAGTTCCTCAGGCTTATGGTAAACTTCTTTCTGCTGGTCCTCTTCCTTCTGCTGGTCCTCCCCCTCCAACTCCTTATAGACCTCGTTCTAATACAAAGGTAAATGCGAATAACCTTGGTCTACCACCTCCTCCACAGGAACAATCTCTTCACAAAAAGCCCACTATATCTAGGCCATCATTGTTAGGAGCCTTTGCTCCACCTTCGACAGTAGGTACAAAGGGTGGCTCAAGAAAGACGAGGAAGCGGAACGGGAGACGCAGGCTCACTCGAAGACGAAAATAGAAATTCAGATACAACCTCAGACAAAATATGATATCCCTGTTTTGTCAAGTGAAGATAGTCATACATTATATCTTTTGAAATTTTACCCTTATCGTCTGTAAACATAATTCCAATATCGACGTATTTTATTCGCGTATCTTTTCTAAATTGAGAAGCACTTAGTAACTTGTTCACTTCTTTATTGTAGACACCATGTCTATCTGATACCCTTTCACCTCTGGGCAAAGGGCCAACTAATAATATCTTAGATTTAGGTGAATGTTCAAATACTAGATTACAGATTTTCTCTATATTCGAGGCAGTCTCACCAGTTGTCATATCATGGTCTCCATCATTCGTTCCAATCTGTAGAACCACATTGGAAGGTTTTAAATTATTAAAATGAGAGAGCTCCATATATTCTAGAGTATCCTTGGAACTATGACCAGCCATTCCTAAATTCACTGGCTTATACATTCCAAAGTAATGATTAAAATACTCTGCGTCCCACCACTGGGTAATTGAGTCACCCAAGAACACAATCATCTCTACTTAATATATATAAAATTGAACAGGTTTAACCCTACTTTAATAAGTACACCATACAACTATACATATGGATACTCTTGTTTCGAGACTTACAGCCGCTAATAAGGCATACCGTAATGGTCAGACCCTCTTAATGACGGATGACGAATATGATGCCGGCCTCGAGCAACTCAAGAAACTTCAACCTGATCATCCTTTGCTTAAGCAAGTTCGTGCTACCCCTGAGAAGGGAAAAGTTGTCCGAATGCCCTTCTATCTTGGCTCCCTGGATAAAGCCAAGACATCTGAGGAACTCGGAAAGTGGACAGCGAAACACAAGGGTCCCTACATTGTATCTGAGAAACTTGATGGTATCTCAGGCCTATGGAACCCCCACAAGCATAGCTTGTACTTATCTGGAGATGATAATATGGGTGTTGATGTAAGCCCGTGGCTCCAGCATATTTCTTTGAGCCCTAAG
>JBIKSN010000217.1:0-5579 GCA_044348585.1 Flavipsychrobacter sp. | reverse complement strand
GGCGTGCCTGCCAAACACATAGTGATCGACAATGCCGGCTACCGCACCCTCGACAGCATTCTGCGTTGCCGCGATGTATTCGGGCAAAGTACCTTTACCATCATCTCTCAGCAGTTTCACAACGAACGGGCCATCTTTATTGCCAATCATAAACGCCTGAATGTGGTGGCTTTCAATGCCCTTGATGGCGACTCGTTCTGGGACGTGATGGTGCGCGAGAAGCTTGCGCGCATCAAAATGGTCCTTGACCTGCTGTCCAATCGCCAGGCAGCTTATTATGGTCCGGCTATTCCTGTAGGCTAACACCCGGTGGCGGCTTTTCGTTGAATTTTTGGTCATTGTGTATTGTGTTTGTTTTAATCTGTACTTTTGCCGCCCCAAAAACAATTAAACTTATATGAACAAACAGTTGATGAGCTTGCTGGCCGCTACGTCCCTATTGGCAGCATGTGGCTCTTCTGAATCAGGCAAAAGCGCATCGAAGCCCGATCCGCTTGCGTCGCACATTGATACCACGGTCAGCCCCGCTGACGACTTCTTCGCATTTGCCAACGGTGCCTGGATAAAGGCCAACCCGATACCCGGTGACGAGGTAACGTACGGCATAGGCGAGCTCGTTGACAAAGAGCTACGTGAGCGCCTGCTCAAGATCAATGCCGACGCATTGGCGAAAAACGAACGCACCGGTGCCGGTCAATTGATAGGCGATTTCTGGTTCTCGGCTATGGATACCGTGTCTATTGAAAAGAACGGAATCACCCCGCTGAAGCCGGAACTGGACAAGATAGCGGCTATCAAAACGCGCCCCGAAGTGATGGTGCAGGCAATGCGTATGCATGGCTACGGCAGCAGTGTCTTCTTCTCTGAAGGCGTTGCGCAAGACCCCAAGAACAGCGAGATGCAGGCCTACCACATGATGCAGGGCGGGCTTGGGCTGCCTAATCGCGATTACTACTTCAGCACCACTCCGCGTACCGAGAAGATACTGGCACTCTATCCTTCCTACATTGCTAAGATGTTTGTGCTGGCCGGTACAGACAGTGTGGCTGCGGCAAACAAGGCCCGTGCCATTGTGGCGTTGGAGACAACCCTTGCGAAAGCATCGCGCAAGCTGGAGGATCTGCGCGATCCATATGCAAACTATAACAAGATAGCCATCGCCAAACTCAGCACGCTTACTCCCGGTATCGACTGGCCTGCAAGCCTTACCCAGTTGGGTGTGAAGCATGTAGACAGTGTTATCATAGGTCAGCCTGAGTTTTACAAAGCACTGGATAAAGTACTGGCCACAACCGACCTTGAAACATTGAAGGACTATCTGACCTTCCATCTTCTGTCAGACTATGCCGAATCGCTCAGCAAGCCATTTGTTGATGCTCATTTCGATTTCTATGCACGCGCTCTTCGTGGCGCGCAGCAGCAGAAAGAACGCAACCGCCGCATGCTTGAGGCAGAGCAAGGTGTAATTGGCGAAGCCCTGGGCCAGTTGTTCGTAAAAGAGTACTTCAGCGACAAGGCGAAAGCACGCTACCAGCAGATCGTAGAGAACGTGCGCCTTGCCTACAAAGCCCGTATGGAAAAGCTGGACTGGATGAGCGACAGCACCAAGAAGAAAGCGATCAACAAGCTGATGGCCATCACTAAGAAGGTAGGCTATCCCGATAAGTGGAAAGACTTCTCTTCGTTGAAGATAGATCGCGGTCCGTTTGTACTGAACATGATGCGCTCTGCCGAGTGGTGGAACCAATACAGCCTGAACAAGCTGGGAAAGCCCGTGGACCGCAACGAGTGGGACATGACCCCGCAGACTTACAATGCTTATTACAACCCGTCGAACAACGAAATAGTGTTGCCCGCTGCCATGATGACCGTGCCCGGGTATACCGACGAAGAGTTGGATGATGCACTTGTGTATGGCTACATGGCCGCATCTACAGTAGGGCACGAGATCACGCATGGCTTTGATGACGAAGGTCGCCAGTTTGATGAAAAAGGCAACCTGTGCATGTGGTGGGCTGCTACCGATACTGCTAAGTTCAACAAGCGCGCTGATGTGCTGGTGCAACAGTTCAACAAGATGGTGCCTATAGATACGATCCACATCAATGGTCGCGCCACACTGGGTGAGAACCTTGCAGACCTGGGCGGTATCCTGATAGGCCTCGATGCCTTCAAACAGACCGAAGCCTATAAGAAGGGAGAAAAGATAGCCGGCTATACACAGTTGCAGCGTTTCTTCCTGGGCTATGCGCTCGGCTGGATGATGGTGCAGCGCCCTGAAACGCTGGCTGATCGCCTGCTGACCGATGTACACTCGCCCGCCAAGTACCGGGTGAATGGTCCGTTCCCGAATGTGCCTGAGTTTTACGAAGCATTCAACATAAAACCCGGCGACAAAATGTACCTCGCCGATAGCCTGAGGGTACACCTTTGGTAATACAACCGATTTTCTCACTGGTCGCCGGGGCATTTGCTCCGGCGATCTGCTTTTTACCCTTAATTTGCCCACTCAATACTGAATTGAGATGTCAAAGAACTTCGAGAAGATGATGGAGGTGGTCAACTCCACCTTCGACACCCGGTCTGACCCCGACCAGATAAGCGTGACTGCTGAAGAGCGCGACCATTTGGAGGCGCTTCACTCCGCCACACTCTCTGAACTTGCCGATGCCGATGGCCCGCTGGTGTGGATACTGCTGGTGCCTACCACCCGCACACTTATGGACCTCTTTCTGAAGGGGGCTATCTCGGAGCGCGAGCTGCTGATGCGCACTCAGCCGGGTGACGCCTTCGATGTCATTTACCTCTGCTCGGCCAGTGTGCTGCCCGAAATGAGGGGGCGCGGACTGGCCCGCAAAGTGTGCCTCGATGCGATCAATTCCATTTGTGCCGACCATAAAATAGGCGCACTGCTTTGCTGGCCGTTCAGCGCAGATGGTAGGGGATTGGCCCGGTCTTTGGCGCAGGTAACCGGGCTGCCGCTATATGAACGTACCGACCATTTTCCCGGCTGACGGGGTCATTGCACTCATTTTTGCCCGTTCACTATGCCGAAAAAGGATAAATAATTACATTTGGCTAATACTCTCTTATAGATGGCTAAAAAGACAAATACCCCTCTTCCCAACAAGCGCCCCGCGCAGGCTGCCACGGTAGCGACCGCTGCCCCCGCAATCCCGCGTGAAACGGTGAAAGACTCCTACATACCCGCGTGGTTATACGAGTTCCGCAGTCAGGCTATCATTGTGGCACTGCTCGCCTTCGCTTTCTACTGCAATACCTTTCAGCACGAGTACGCGCTGGACGATACCATTGTGATAGTAAAGAACGAATATGTACACGAGGGTTTCGCGGGCATACCCGACATCCTGACCAAGGATGCCTTCGACAGTTACTACCGCCAGTTCAACTCATCCAACCAGCTTTCAGGCGGTCGTTACAGACCGTTGTCCATTCTCACCTTTGCCATAGAGCAGCAATTCTTCGGCGCGGTGCCCAAGGACAAAGTGGACAGCGTGCTGGAGCGCGGCATGAGTTACGAGATGAAGTCGAAGGCGGAACAACAGTTCCTCAGCAATATGCATACGCGCCACGTGCTCAATGTGTTGTGGTACATGGCCTGTGTGGTCACCTTCCTGTACTTCCTGCGCTTCGTTGTCTTCCGCGACAACTATATAATGGCACTCATCGCCGCCGTACTGTTCACCGCACACCCCATACATACCGAGGTGGTGGCCAACGTGAAGAGCCGCGACGAGATCATGTCGCTGCTATTGCTTTCGGCAACTTTCATCAACGCTTTCCGCTATCTGGACACCGAGAACAAGAAGTACCAATACTTCGGTATGGTGTTCCTGTTCCTTGCGTTTCTGGCCAAGGAATATGCCGTATCGATGATCGTGTTGCTGCCGCTCGCATTCTACATCTTCAACGGTTACGACCTGTCTAAAAGCATTAAGGCGGCGCTACCTTACTTTGTGGTGATAGGTGTGTATCTGGCCATGCGAAAGGCCATTGTTGCACCTATGAATGCCGCATCAGACAACGACATATTGAATAACCCATATGCCAATGCCGATGATACCGAGAAGCTGGCCACCAAGATCTCAACCAGCCTCAACTACATAAAGCTGTTGCTATGGCCGCACCCACTCAGTTCGGACTATTCTTATAATACCATCCCTTATAAGAACTTCAGTCACTGGTCGGTGTGGGTATCGTTGCTGTTCCACGGTGTGCTTTTCCGCTATATGTTCTATTACTTCAAGCGGCGCAGCGTAATGTGTTTTGCCATTGCCTTCTACTTGCTGAACCTGTTGCTGGTATGTAACATCATTTTCAACATTGGTGGTACCATGGGCGAACGTCTTATCTTCCACTCATCGGTGGGTTTCTGTATCGCTGCCGCATGGTTCCTGTACAAGGGCATGGAGAAGATACAACCCGCCGCTACCGGCCGCATGGCACTTGCCGCGGTGATGGTGGTGATATTGGGGCTGTATGGCTTCAAGACCATAGAGCGTAATGCCGACTGGAAGAACGACGAGATCCTTTTTGCGCACGATATTGAGAACGCGCCCAACAGCGTGCTGGTGAATGCCAACGTGGCATCGTCGTATGTGAACAAGTCGGAGGCGGAACCCGATACTGCCAAAAAGCATCAGTTGCTGCGCACCGGCATCCGCTACTATAATAAGGCGCTTGAGGTACACCCTACGTTCGTATCGGGATATATGAACCGAGGCGTTGCCTACCTGAAGCTGGATATGCCGGACAGTGCCAAGGCCAACTATGACATGGCCAAGACGCTGTACCCCAACTATCCCAAGCTATATGAGGTATATTACAACCTGGGTGTGTGCTACTACCTTGCCGGCCGAGTGCAGGAGGCTGTGAACCTCTGGCAGATGGTGCTGAAGATGGAGCCTCGCTATATACTGGCGCAGCAGAGTATCAACACGGCCATTCAGGCTGTGAACGCCGCTCAGATGCAGGCAGCCCAGCAAGCTGCTCAGCCTCAGGGTGCAGCGCCGCCACCGCAACAACCTAAGTAATTGACCTTTTCTCTTTGTCCCGCACCGCTTCCGGTGCGGGATTTTTTTTGCGCATTTTTTTATTTCCCACTTTTTGGACTAACTAATTGATTATCAATAAAACCCAGGGAAGTTTACTTCTCACCTGCCTATCCGACAGGCAGGCTGGCTTCCCAAAAACTGCGCACTTACTTCTCACTTACTTCTCACCTGCTTCCCAAAAACTGCGCAGTTCTGCGCATTCGGAATACTTTCGGGACAAGAGACGAAGTGAAATAAAACATACATACGTGGCGATTTCCCTCATTTCAGTCAACTTCTATTCAAGTTAACACCGTTCGGCAAAACGCACAAAAGAAAGATCTGTGATAGTGCGTTTTCTGTAGTGTGGTAGAAATTGGGGTTAGATGCCGTAGATGAGTTGCACAACTTCTGGTCAAAGCGGGAAGCTTCGACCAGTATAAGTTTTTGACCAAATAGGGTTCAAAGAAATCACCTCGGCAACGTTAGTAGATTATTACGTAGGGAATATTACTTTTATAGCAC
>JBIKSN010000216.1:0-5615 GCA_044348585.1 Flavipsychrobacter sp. | reverse complement strand
CGACACCGCCAATACCGAACATTATAGGATCTATTATCACAGCGGTCTTCTTAAAGACCGGATTGGCATTAACGATAGAATAGAATGTCTTGGGGGTCTTGTCCTCGGTATTCGACTTGGAGTTTCCGGCAAACGGATCTCCGGGCTTGTGGTTCTGGTTGGTTTGGGCATAGCCGGATAAAGATGCGGCAAGCAATGCCGCAATGGGTAACATTACATTTTTCATTTTTGGGTGTGTTTGTTTTCAATACAATGATAGGTTCCCACATCTGTATTATCAAGAAAATCAGCGTAAAAAGCCAATATATCCACATTTTCAAGCGATAACGGCCGGATTCCGGCGCATCGAGCGACCTTTGCACCGTATCATTATTGGTCTATCTGATATGCTAATAGAATCTTAAAATACGCAGGAAACTATTTTCGCGAAAAACGTTTCCATAGTTTTGTGCCCGAAATTATGGAAGTATTAGAAAAAATATTGACGTCTTCTATTGAACTGTTCAGCCAGTATGGTTTTAAGACCATCACCATGGACGACATAGCCAGAAGAGCCGGAATATCTAAGAAAACGCTATATCAGCACTTCGCCAATAAGCACGAGGTAGTGAACGAGTCGGTGACGTGGTACAAGCACAACACTACCGAGAACTGCGCGGTGGTGATAGGTGAGGCGGAAAACGCAATTGAGGCAATGGTGAAGATCATTGCTTTCTTCGACGGGTTGTACAAACGCATCAACCCGATGGCGATGTTCGAGATGCAGCGTTTCTTCCCTGAAGCTTACAAGAAGTTCAGGGACCTGCTAATAGAACGAGATGTGATGATGATACGCGACAACATCGTTCAGGGAATGAAAGAGGGGCTGTACCGCGAAGATGTGAATCCCGAGTTGCTGGCACGGTTCAGGATAGAAAGCTCGCTGATGGCACTGCAGCCTACCTTGATGGTAAACGACAGAGCCAACCTGATGAGTGTGGCTCTGGACCTAGGCGAGCATTTTATGTACGGCATCATGACACCGAAAGGAATAGAACTCTACAAACAATACAAAGCACAATACCTAAAACAAGCAACAATCTCTATATGAAAAAAGTATACATAGCACTACTGGGTGCAAGTATAGCTTACACGCACGCTACCGCCCAACAACCCGTAAAACTGAGCCTGGACGATTGTATCGCCTATGCGCTCAAGAACAATTATTCCGTGAGGAATGCGCACATCGACATGCTCATACAGGATGCGCAGAACAAGCAGACCACGGCATTGGCAAAACCAAGGGTCAACGCCAAAGCAGACTTTGCTTACTCCAACATTGTTCAGAGCTCCTTCATTGACGCAAGTACGTTCCCTTCGTCCCCGGGCGCACCCACACCTCCTAAGGGCACCATCATCCCCATTCAGTTCTCACTTCCGTACGCAGGTTCAGCAAACATAACTACCTCTCAAATTCTGTTTGATGGTAGTGTGATGGTAGCCCTACAGGCACGTAATTCTGTAATGGACCTGGCACGCACCAACGAGCGCATATCTGCTGAAAATGTCAAATACAGCGTTTACAAGGCATACAACACACTGGTGATCGCCTACAAACAGTTCGATATTATCAAGAATTCTCTTTCTCTGCTTCGCAGCATGGGAAATGATATTGAAAAAACGAAAGATGCAGGTTTTGCCGAGAAAATTGATGTAGACCGCACCAATGTGCAGATCAACAACCTTTCAACAGATAGTATGAAGGTTGCCAATATGCTCACAGTATCAGAGCAGGTATTGAAATTCAATCTGGGAATGGATATCAATACACCCATTATCCTCACAGATACCAACATTGATAAACGTTCAGCTTCTGCCATGGAACTCGTGGCTGAGAAAGAGAACTATGATCGCTTGCCTGAATTTAATGCGCTCAACACTGCGCTGAAACTCAACCAGTACAATCTTCGCCGATATCAGCTATCTGCGATACCAACTATCGCCGGATTCTGGTCATATGGCGCCAACTATGGTAATGACAAGTTTTCACCGATGTTCACATTCAACAATTACCTGGTCAACTCAATGTTTGGTTTCTCTGTAAGTACCCCGATATTCGAGGGTTTCGCACGCCAGCATAAGATCCACGAAGCGCGTCTCAATATCGAGAAAACGAAGAACAACATCGACAATCTGAAACTGGGTGTCGACTTCCAGGCAGCAATGGCACGTACCAACCTGAAAAACTCTATGCTTCAGATACAAAGCCAAAAACGCAATCTGGAGCTGGCCAACTCTGTACTGGACCTCGCGCAGAAAAAGTATAAAGCAGGTGTAGGCAGTAACCTTGAGGTGACCAACGCACAAACGGAACTACTGCGCGCTCAGAATAACTATTTCGCGTCGCTGTCAGACATGACCAATGCTGAAGCCGATCTGCGCAAAGCACTCGGACTACTCAAATAAAACATATCATCCAATTCAAAAAAATACAACAACAAACAAACACGATATAATATGAAACGCTCCTATTTATTCTTAGTACCTGCCATCGTTCTTGCTTCATGCGGAGGCGGATCGAACACTAAAGGCGACCTCGCATCCCTGAAAAAACAACGCGCCGAACTGGACGCGAAGATCCTGGAACTTGAAAAAGGAAATAAAGAAAAATCCGGCAAGGTCACACCGGTACTGGTTAGCAAGGTAGAACCTGCCACTTTCAACGCATTCATCGAAGTTCAGTCTCAGGTTATGGGAGACGATGTAGTGAATGCAACGGCCCGCAACCAGGGAACCATCAACCGCATACTTGTTCAGGTGGGTCAGCAGGTGCGCCAGGGACAGGTGATCGCTACACTTGATGCAGCCATTCAAGACAATCAGATCAAAGCGATGGAACCTCAGATAGAGCTGGCAAAGACCATGTATGAAAAAACAAAGAAACTGTGGGAACAGAATATCGGTACAGAGGTGCAGCTCCTGACTGCAAAAGCAACACTGGAAAATCTGCAGAAACAAAAAGCGGTCCTGCAGTCAACACGCGATCTCAACAACGTTATTGCACCTATCAGCGGCACAGTGGACCTGGTTTCTATGAAAGTAGGAGACGCATCAATGATGCCGACTGCCTTCATCCGAATAGTGAATACAGCCAAACTAAAAGCGGAAGCCAACCTGGGCGAAAACTACCTGGGCAAGGTGAACGTGGGTGACAAGGCTACCCTTATCTTCCCCGACGCGTCGGACTCACTGCAACTGAAAGTATCTTATGTGGCCAAGGCGGTCGATCCTATGTCTCGGTCATTCCAGGTGCAGGTACGTCTCAACAACGACAAAAAGATGCACCCCAACATGTCGTGCATCATGCGCATTTCCAACTACGAGAAGAAAGACGCTATCGTGATACCGGTATCTGTGATACAGAAAACAGCGGAGGGTGAACTGGTCTACGTCGTGGATGGCGAAACAGCACGCGCAGTGACCATCAAAACAGGCCGCAACTCGAACGGAAAAGTAGAAGTGCTTGACGGACTGAAACCCGGCGACCAGCTGGTGGTGGCAGGCTTCGAAGACCTTGATAACGGTCAGAAAGTGACAATACAATAATACCTGCCCTCACATCATCTTTTCATCCGAAGTACAATAACAGAAACATGAAAGACAAATTCAAAGAATTCAAACCCTCCAGTTGGGTCATAGATAACCGTACCGCGGTCTATTTCATTACTATCTTCATCACGCTGATCGGTCTGATGACCTACATCAACCTGCCGAAGGAGCAGTTCCCCGAAATAAAGCTGCCGCAGATCATTGTTCAGACCGTGTACCCCGGCACATCGCCCGAGAACATGGAGAACCTTGTGACCAAGCCAATAGAAAAACAGGTTAAGAACCTGACAGGTGTAAAAAAGGTTACTTCAAACTCTTTCCAGGATTACTCTGTCGTGATCGTTGAGTTCAACACCGACGTAAAAGTAGACAAAGCCAAGCAGGACGTTAAAGACGGTGTGGACAAGGCCAAGCAGGACCTGCCACAGAACCTGCCTTTCCAGCCCGAGGTAAAGGACATCGACTTCTCGGAATTCCCTATCCTCAACGTGAACGTATCGGGCGACTATGACCTGGCACGTCTGAAGAAGTATGCCGACAAAGTAAAAGACGCTATCGAAGCGGAGAAAGAGATCAAACGTGTGGACCTGGTGGGCGCGCCCGAGCGGGAGATCCAGATAAACGTTGACCTCTTCAAGATGCAGGCTTCAGGTCTCACTTTCGATGACATAGACCGCACCATAGCTATGGAGAACATCTCCATGACTGCCGGTGAAGTGTCTATGAACAACCAGAAGCGTATCCTTAGCGTCAAGAACGAGTTCAAGGCTGCAAGCCAGATCGGCGACATCATTGTAAAGAATCAGCAAGGCCGCAGCATCTACCTTAAAGACATCGCTACTGTCGTAGATACTTTCGTGGAGCAGAAGAGCTTTGCCCGCCTGGATGGCAAGAACGTGATCACGCTGAATGTCATTAAAGCAAGTGGCGCCAACCTCATTGAGGCATCTGAAAAAATTGATGTACTGGTGAAGAAGATGAAGAAAGAAGATCTGCCAAAAGACCTCAACATCGTCATTACCGGCGACCAGTCTGAGGCTACACGCAGCACCCTTACCGACCTCATCAACACCATCATCATCGGCTTCATTCTTGTAACGGTTATACTCATGTTCTTCATGGGTGTCACGAATGCGTTGTTCGTGGCCATGTCGGTGCCGCTGTCCTGCGCCATCGCCTTCCTGGTACTGCCGGGTATCGGCTTCACGCTCAACATGATCGTTCTGTTCTCGTTCCTCCTTGCCCTGGGTATCGTAGTTGACGACGCCATTGTGGTGATAGAGAATACACACCGCATCTTCGACAACGGCAAAAGAGACATCAAGACTGCGGCTAAGCTGGCCACAGGCGAGGTGTTCCTGCCGGTACTTACAGGTACTATCACTACCCTTATGCCGTTCATACCACTGGCATTCTGGAAAGGTGTTATCGGTAGCTTCATGTTCTTCCTTCCCGTAACGTTGATCATCACCCTTGTAGCTTCGCTATTGGTGGCCTACCTCATTAACCCTGTATTTGCCGTTACGTTCATGAAACCTGAACCGGAGGGACCTCACAAGGTGAAGAAATTCTCGCGCCGCGACCTGCCTATGCTGGTAGTGTTTGTTGCAGTAGCATTGCTGTCTTACATAGGTGGCGCACGAGCTATGGGCAACTTCACCCTCTTTATCTACGGCTTCATCATGCTGGAGCGCTACGTGCTCTCGGGCTGGATCCACGCGTTCCAGAACAAAGCATGGCCTGCCTTCCGCGAATGGTATACCCGTTGGCTCGTCAAATCGCTGAAGCACCCGGGTCTCGTTCTGTTCGTGACAATACTACTGTTCCCTATATCTATTATGACCTACAACATGCGCAAACCTCCGTTTGTGTTCTTCCCTTCTGCCGATCCCAACTTCGTGTATGTGTACCTGAACATGCCGATAGGCACCGATCAGAAACACACCGACGAGGTGCTGCACGAACTGGAGAAGAAAGTGTACAAGGTGCTGGATATGGATCCTGATCGCGGAAAGAAGAACCCGATT
>JBIKSN010000227.1:0-5301 GCA_044348585.1 Flavipsychrobacter sp. | reverse complement strand
GAATCTGGACACGCTGGAAACACAGTTGGACCCGGATGCCTTTTTCAGGATCAACCGAAGCTATATTGCGTCAATAGACTCGATAGAGAGAGTGTTGGCACATCTGAACGGCCGGCTGAAAGTAGTGATAAAGAATGCCAAAGATGATGACATATTCGTCAGTAAAGCCCGGGCAAACAATTTCAAAACATGGCTTGGCAAATGAGCTTAATCGGCGTCTTCCTTCAGCGGATTGCGCTGAGCCCACTTGCCGTTTTCCATTGAAGAGAAGTAAGAGACAAACCACTTGGTTGCCGCCTCTGGAACACGGAACAAGCGAATGAGATAATCCTTTCGTACCGCCTTTGCACCCAGGCTGGCCTTCGCATCGAAAGAGGTGCGCCCCAGAAGCAACTGCTGCTTGCGCATTGCTATCGCGCGGCCCAATCCGGAAAAGAGTATGTTGAAGTAGAGTTGGTATTGAGCATTGGATGCCTGACTGTAGCCCACGTAAAATAGTTCATATCCGGTAGCGGTTACAAACGCACTGTAGAACGCCACCAATACATCTCCCTCGAAAAACCCAATGATCTCAAAGTTGTCTTTATACAGTCGCTTTAACTCAGCTATATACCTGCTTCCGGATGTGGTGAAAACAAACGGCTGGTTCTCAATTACCTCGGCGAAGAGCCTGTCGATATCGGGCTGCAGACGGTCCAGGTCGTCCTCGCCGATAGGTGCCTGCCTGAGTGTACTGCCGGCGGCTATTATCTTCTGAGCACGTGCGCGATATTTGCGCGACAGCGCCTCGATGTATTGTGACATACACTCCCACGAGGACGGAATGTCCATTTCCATAGCCAAATCCTCCCACGGCATCTGATACCCCAATGAAGCGAGTTTGCGTTGTGTGGCTGCGCCTGCATTTCCGGTTCCAGTCAGGATAACCGCAGAGGCCTCATCACGATCGGCGATGGTATCGGCAATTGAAGCTAGCAACTCCAGCGCCTGACCTGCTGGCAACTCGTTATGATCATAGCAGAAGCAGGGCATATCGGTGCGCAGGGCGTTACCCGACACCACGACCTTAATGCGACGCAGGTCGAGAAAAAGCCCCAAAATATGCTTCGCGAACGTGCGCTCGCGGTGAAGGTTGAAGTTCCGCGCAGTAAGTGTATATACCTGAAAGGTGCTGAAGAGCAACGGACGACCATCTTTGTACACCACCGCGTACCGAAAACTGACATCGGGCATAGAACGCTCGGCCGCCGATAGCTGAGCCAGTGCAAGCTCTGAGGGCAGGAATGGCGCCATGCTTTTGAGTACAGACGATACTTCGTCAGCACTGCTAATGATCACAATAGACGGATCGCTCTCCCCCTTCCGGCAACGAGCAAGGAGATTTTTTACAAAAACATTTGCCGGGCAACTTTCGACAGATAAAGGAGATAGTACAGCTGATCGTCTATGGTTCGTCATTCCACTCAAAATTATTGCAAAACACTTGGTACAAATCTATAGGGCTATAACCAACGGTAAAAAAAAAGACCGCATCAGTTCGATGCGGTCCGGGGAATAAGATAAATGTGTGTTTATGCGATCTTTTCTACCTGCATGTAGTTGAGTTCCACCGGGGTAGCACGACCGAAGATCTTTACCACCACCTTGAGTTTTTTCTTTTCCTGGTTGATCTCTTCCACAGTACCATTGAAGTCGTTGAAAGGTCCGTCAACGATCTTAACGGTTTCACCAACGATATATGGTTCAGCGTAGCTTACACCCTGTTCGCTCACCTCGTCCATCTTACCGAACATCTTGTTCACTTCAGATTTACGAAGGGCTGTGGGATTCTCTTTACCGAGGAAATGGATAACACCCGTAACATTCTTTACAGTATGAATGATGTCATCGGTCAGTTTACCATCGTTAGCCTCGAGGAGTATGTAACCGGGGAAGAGGGTTTTTTCGCGCAGAACTTTTTTGCCGTTCAGCACTTTGAACACCTTTTCTACCGGGCACAATACCTGAACCACAGAGTTAGACCAATTATTGATCTTTACTTCTTTATCAAGATACTCCTTCACCTTCCTTTCCTTGCCACTTACCACGCGTATCACGTACCACTTGGTATCTGGAGCCGGTTTCTGGTCCGGAGTAATTACTGCTTCACTCATGGTTTCCATTATTAATTACCGAGTATGTTGTAAACGAATTTCAGAGTAGCCTCTGAAGCGATGTCCATGCCCCAGATCACAACTGTGACCAGACCGAGCGCTGCCAGCACGATGATGGTGGTCTGCTGCAACTCATCCCATGACGGCCAGCTAACCTTGTGTAATAACTCATCATATGCTTCCTGAACGTAATTGCCTAATTTGCTCATTTGTTTCAGTTAAAAGGTTAAATATTAAGTGGTTAACAGGACAACAGGATTCGGGTCAGACCCGGATATACCTACTGTCCAATTAACCAAAATGACCCGAAGGTCAAGTTTGCACGGGCACGCGGATTCGAACCACGATCGAAGGTTTTGGAGACCTCTATTCTACCATTGAACTATGCCCGTATAAATCAAAAAGTCAAAAGAAAATCCTTTTGACTTTTTGCGGAACGCTGCAAAGATAGGGAAACTTTTCGGTTTTCCGAACGTTTTCTGCCAAGACATCGAATAGCAAAATACCCTTACATGACCTCCGCAAGCATACCAAACGACCATCATGTGTATTATTAACCCTGATTGGTGATTTCAGACTAATTTTGGCGCCATGAAAGTAAGAGTAAGATTTGCGCCGAGCCCCACGGGTGGCCTTCACCTGGGTGGTGTGCGGACTGTATTATATAACTATTTATTTGCACGTGCCAACAAGGGCGAATTTATCCTGCGTATAGAGGATACCGACCAGACCCGCTTTGTGGAGGGTGCGGAACAGTATATAATGGACTGCCTTGCATGGTGCGGACTGGAACCAGACGAAAGCCCCCTGAAAGGCGGCCCGTTTGCCCCCTACCGCCAAAGCGAACGCAAAGAAATGTACCACCATTATGCACAATTGCTGCTGGACTCAGGTCATGCCTACTATGCTTTCGATACGCCGGAAGAAATTGAAAAAATGCGGAAAGATCACCGCAAAGATGAATATACCAATGCCCAGTATGACCAGAATACCCGCATGCTGATGCGCAACTCTCTGACACTGGGACAAGAGGAGACCGGCAGGCTCATATCGGCAGGCACGCCGTATGTAGTGCGCATCAAAATGCCGGAACATACTACAGTGAAACTCACAGATATGATACGTGGCGAGATCAGCTTCGACAGCTCGCTGGTGGATGACAAGGTGCTGCTGAAAGCCGACGGTATGCCTACCTACCACCTTGCCGTGGTTGTGGACGACTATCTGATGGAGATCACACACGCATTCCGTGGTGAAGAGTGGCTGCCAAGCGCACCGGTACACGTGCTGCTGTGGGAATACCTGGGTTGGAAAGACCGCATGCCACAATGGGCGCACCTGCCGCTGATACTAAAGCCGGACGGCAACGGCAAACTGAGCAAACGCGATGGCGACAGGCTGGGCTTCCCGGTATTTGCCATGAACTGGACCGACCCCAAGACCAACGAAGAGACACGCGGCTTCCGCGAAATGGGCTTTATGCCCGAGGCCTTTGTGAACATGCTGGCCTTGCTGGGTTGGAACGACGGCACCGCGCAGGAACTCTTCTCGCTTGAGGAACTGATAGTCAAATTTTCGATAGAGCGCGTGCACAAAGGCGGTGCCAAATTCGACTTTGAAAAAGCCAAGTGGTTCAACCACCAATATATACAGAAGACCGACAACGAAACACTTGCAGAACTCGCATGGCCCTTCATTGTAGAAGGTGGTGTAGTGACGAACAAGGAGCTGCTGGTGAAGGTAGTGGCACTTATAAAAGACCGCTGCACCTTGCTGCCCGACTTCTGGGAGCAGGGCCACTTCTTCTTTGAAACCCCTGAGCTGAAAGAGAAAGGTGCTATTCTGGAAAAATGGAACGACCAGAAGCAGCAATTCTTTACAGCATGGGCAGCAGAGCTGGCCAACGCGGCTACCTGGAATCAGGCAGACATGGAAGCGTCGTTCAACGAACACGCTACAAAACATGGTCTGAAAAAAGGTGAACTGATGCTGCCGTTCCGCATTATGCTGGTGGGTGGCAAATATGGCCCCGGCGTGTTTGCCATTGCTGAATTGATTGGCAAGGAAGAAACACTGAAACGCATCAATCAGGCACTGGAACAATTGTTGCCTAATCAATTATAACCACACTAAAATCTGACAAAAATGTAACGGGCGCTTATTTCAGCGTCCGTTCTCATCTCAGAGACGCTTGCAGGTGGATGATGGCACAGCAACATACGTCCACATTACAATATGTTTTAACTTTTGCTGTAGTTCCCTATTCCACTATATTTGCCACCGTGAGTTTTATATATCCGTTGTTCCTTATTGCCGGTGTGTCGCTGGTCATTCCCGTGCTGATACATCTGTTCAATCTCCGTAAGTACAAAACGGTATTGTTCCCTCACACCCGCTTCCTCAAAAATATTCAGCTCAACAGCCGCAAACAGTCGCAGATACGATACAAAGCCCTGTTGGCCGCGCGTCTTCTATTCCTTACCTGCCTGATACTTGCATTTGCCCAGCCATTCTTCAACAATGGCGAGGGCAACAGCACCGATCCGCGCCTACAGGTAGTCTATCTCGACAACTCTAACAGCATGGGTGCTAAAAAGGGTGCCCGATCGCTGCTGGAAATAGCGAAAGAGGCTGCAGCAAAACAAGTGCGTGCCGCCAAACCGGGCACCAGGTTTGTATTGCTCACTAACGACAAACCCACCACCTTTCATGCCGAACCGGCCGACAAGGTATATGAACAGATACAGGCAGTGGAACTGTCAGCCACACCGGGCGCAGTAAACAAGGTGATGGCAATGACGCAGACCATCCTGCAGAACGAAAGTTCGAAGAACGCCGATCTGTACTACTATTCTGACTTTCAGCAGAGTGGCTTTGCTGCCGCACCGCCCGCGGAACTGACAGAACATATCACTTTTCATGGTCTGCCTGTTCAGCCCGAAGCGGTTGAGAACATTTATATAGATACCGCCTACCTTACCACGCCAGTACTACAGGCCGAACGGAGCAACTATGTTGTAGTGCATACCCGCAGTGCGGGCAAGGCACCAAAGGAGAACCCTGTGTTGAATCTTTCAGTGAACGGGCAGGTAAAAAGCGCGGCATCGCTCGATTTTTCTGATGGCGCTGAACGTACCGACACACTGAA
>JBIKSN010000215.1:0-5630 GCA_044348585.1 Flavipsychrobacter sp. | reverse complement strand
CATTTTGGTGCAACTGACGCGTGACCTTGCCGCCTTTGCCCCGCAACTGGAGACCTATTACAACCTCTGCGGGGTGTTCGACTTCATAAGGGCAAAGGCACTTCTGGCAGACGACATGAATGCCACTATGCCGCGCATCACGCAGCACCCGGGCATCCATCTCGAAAAAGCCTACCATCCGTTATTGTTCCTGCACAACAAACAGAATGGGAAAACAACAATCCCACTAAATCTGGTGCTGGACCGGCAACAAAGGATACTCATCATAAGCGGACCCAATGCCGGTGGTAAGACCGTAGCTATGAAGACCATAGGTCTGTTGCAGCTAATGGTACAGGCAGGGCTTTTGATACCCGTAAGCGAGCATTCGGAGATGGGCATCTTCAGAAACCTGATGGTGCAGATCGGCGACACCCAATCTATAGAGCACGAATTGAGTACCTACAGCGCGCACCTGCAGCACATGAAACACTTCATGGAAAATGCCGATGGCAAAACGCTGTTCTTTATTGATGAACTGGGTAGTGGATCGGACCCCAACCTCGGCGGCGCATTTGCCGAGGCAATTGTAGAGACCCTTGCAGCAAAACACGCCCTCGGCATCATCACCACTCACTATCTGAACCTGAAAGTGATGGCCGGAAAAGTGCGCGGGATTATGAACGGCGCCATGGCGTTTGACGAGGAAAAGCTGGAACCACTATACCGCCTCACCACCGGCAAACCGGGCAGCTCTTACACCTTTGCCATTGCACAGCGTAGCGGCCTGCCCAAAGAGGTGATAGAACGGGCCCGCCAACTCACTCAGCGCGAGCACTTCAAACTGGACAAGATGCTGCACCAAGCCGAACAACAGACCGTGAAGCTGGGCGACAAGGAAAAGGAACTGGAAAAACTGATAAAGGAGAACGAACGCCTCAAAAAACACTACGAAGACGTAACCAATAAAGAAAAGCAGAAACAGCTTTTCGAGACACTAAAACTCCAGAACAAGGTAAAGAAGGAAGAACTGGACTACCTGCGCGATATGGAGCGCAAGTTCAAACAGATCATTCAGGACTGGAAAAAGACAGAGAACAAACAGGAGGTGATAAAGGCTGCCGAAAATGTGCTGTTCCGCAAGAAGCAGATCGCCTCAAACGCATCAGCAGCCAAAAAAGCTGATAAAAACTATGATACGGTAGGCGGGAAACCCAAGCCGGGAGATCTGGTGCGCAACCGGGACAATCACCAGGTGGGTACCCTGCAGGAACTACGCGATAAGAAAGCCATTATCATGATAGGCAAAATGCCGTTCACTGTAGACATTGGCGAATGGGTAGTGGTTCGAAAAAAATCGGGCACAAAAGAAGAATAGGTTGCCACTCCCAGCACTATTGCAGCACTTTCACATCAGCGTTCAGCACACCGAATACGCCATAACCATCCTTAACGTTGGTATAGACCCTGCTTGGTTCAGCAAACGGGTTGCCTGAATTCTCTGACGCATAGAGGTATGTTTTCCTGTGCCGGAAATAGCTTTCAGGCACATGCTGTAATACAATGTACAGATTGATATCGGCGCTCATTTTCTCCAGATAACTACTCAGAATAAAGAATCGCATCTCGCGGTTCTTTCCGTTGAACAGCTCATCTCTGAAGAAGATATCACCGGCCGAAAGGCAGGTGGTATTGTCAATATTCTCGTCATAAATGCTCTCAACGGCAGCCTCGGTGGTATTGATGCACCCCAGAGACACTGGTGTATCGGTGGTTGTATTGACCATTTTAAAACTGAGTATGTAGTAATCTCCTACTGCAGCAGGATCATCAAACGTGATCATGATCTCGTCCTGCATTTCACCGTCACCATTCAGCCTCGCCTGTTTGATTCGGGTCACATTCTTCATCTCTACCATCGACGGGGCTACCGACATAGCCGAAATGTCATTGTACCCGGGTGCTGCCACCACTGCATTGTACGTAACGCCAGCAACCGTTGTATGTTGGCCCCGGTAGGTCCCGGATGCCTGATCGTAGGCCACACTATCTACCAGAACACCATCCCCATACAACAATACCTTTGCGTTAGTCAATGTGAGGTTCTTGTTGTAATTATACTCAGTCATACCCACCGAGCGGCTCACCTGAAACGAGGCCGGCTCACCTACCTGATTGATACTGTTTACTACCAGCCTGGAAGTATATGGAGGAACTTTCACCTCTATTTCTTTTTCGCACGATGAAAGTGACAGTGCTGCCAATAGGATGAAAATGTATTTACTGTTTTTCATAACGTCGATTTGATTGATCAGAATTTGAATTGATAACTGATAGATGGTATAATAGGGAAAAGGCTCATTTGTTTGAAGACCACATTGCCGGCAGTATTGGTAGTACTGTACACGTAAAACGGATTCCTTCTGTTATATACATTGTAGGCACTGATCACCCAGGCACGTTCACCGCGTTCTTTTTGTTTTATGAATTTGAAGCTCACATCTGCACGGTGGTAAGGCGGCATCCTGAATCCGTTGCGTTCACCATATACCTGCTGCAGCGTATTGTCTTCGCCTGTATAGTACCCAACTGGCAATGTCAGCGCGTTCCCTGTCCCGTACACCCAATCAGCACTCACCTCAAAATTCTTGTTCGGCGCATAAACAGCGGCCATCTTCAGGTCATGACGTCGGTCGAAACGATAAGGGAATTCCTTTCCGTTATTAAGGTTGGCAAACTTCCTCGTGGTCCACGAAAGTGTGTAGCCAAGCATTCCGGTAAATTTGCCCTTTCTCTTTTGCAGGAAGAACTCCGAGCCATAGCTCTTTCCATTTCCCACCTCTACCTTATCCTCCCAGCCCGTTGTTGTACTGAAAAAGCTGGCGCCTTCCTTGTATTCTATTACGTTCTTCACTGTTTTATAGTACCCTTCCACAGTCAGCTCCAGTCCGTCTCTTATAGTCCATGCCACACCGGTTGCACCCTGATAGGAACGCTGTGCCGGAACTTTGTCGGTCACAGGTACCCACAGATCTGTAGGCAACCCGATTGACGAATTGGACAGAAGGTGAATGAACTGATTCATCTGCACAAAGGATCCCTTCAGACTCACTTTGTCGCTCAGCAGATATCGCATGCCTATCCGAGGCTGAACCGAGGGATAGAATTCATTACGTACCGAAAAACCTGTAAGATGCACCCCCACATTTACTTTCAGTGCATCCGTAATCCTAATATCGTCTTCAACATAGGCGTCTATCTCTCCGGCATTCAGCGCATTTGTGCCTATTGTTGTGTCTTCCACTTTGCTGTTGGATGTGGTGCGTGTCTGCATGGCACCGGGCTTATAGGTATGATAGATATATCCCACCCCGGTTTTGATGCTATGGTTGGGGTCAGGGATATAGTCGATATCATACTTAATGGCTTTATCGTTGATCCCGGACAGGTACTTAAGCAAATAGTCTTCGTTGATATTAGCGAAGCGGTTCTGCATTCGTGAGAAGACGGAAAAATTGTACTGACTATAGTAGGCGGTAAGGTTGCCGAATAGTTTGTTGTTGAATTCGTGGTTCCAACGGCTCACCGCTGTGATGTTCCCCCACTTCAAACTGGTATTCATGGTGCTGGACAGATCCACACCTGCGGCACCGGAATTACTCTGTTTTGCGTAGAACTTGTCGTTACCGAAATAGCCACTTACGTATAACCTGTCTTTTTTTCCAAGTTTAAAATTGACCTTACTGTTCATGTCATAGAAAAAGTACCCTGCCTTAACAGGCCCACGCATGAAGGGCTGAGCAAGAATGTCATAATAGGTCCTGCGGCCCGATATCATAAACGATGACTTGCCCTTTTGGATCGGACCTTCCAGCGTAAGCCTTGAGGCAATAAGACCTATTCCGCCCTCTCCATGAAATTTCTCCTTATTACCCTCCTTCATATTAATGTCTATCACCGACGACAGGCGACCACCGTAACGGGCGGGGAATCCACCCTTTATCACCTCTACACTCTTGATAGCATCGGCATTAAAAACACTGAAGAACCCGAATAGATGACTGGAATTATAAACAGGAACACCATCCAGCAACACCAGGTTCTGATCCGGGCTGCCTCCCCTCACATAAATGCCGGATGATCCCTCGCTACCGGCCTGAACACCGGGCAACAACTGAATTGCCTTCATTATGTCCACCTCACCCAGAAATGCCGGAAGCGACTTGATGGTCTGAATAGGCAGATCTATAGAACTCATCAGGGTACGATGCTGCACTGCATCTTTCTTACCGGCCACCACTACCTCTTTCAACTCGGTAGCGGTCTCCAACTGCACATTGATGACGGTATCGTTTTGCAGTATTAAGGGAAAAACAACCGGAGCATACCCTATCCCGGACACAACCAGATCTACCGTATCGGCAGGAACAGTGAGTGAATAGAAACCAAAGGTATTGGTGGCAGCACCTGCATTAGACCTTTGGCTGTAGGCCATAATGCCGGGGAGGGTCTCGCCGCTTTTTCTTTCTGTCACATAACCGCTTATGGTCACTTTCCGGCTCTGGGCAGAAGCTTGTAGCGCAAGTAGTGAGGCCACAATAACAATTTTTATGCTGAGGTTCATTTTAAACAGCTATTTTCCATATAACGCAATAACCATCTGCTACCCCTACTGCAGACCTATAAAGACCAGCTATCCATTAAAAACCTGAAGGTGCGCTGCGCCACCCCGCCCACAGCACCACCACCGTTCTTCACGTTCGACTTCAGATTCCTCGCCTGATCAAGCGAATTAAAACTGCTGCTGCCTGCCGAATATTGTTCATATGACTTGAGGAACTCAAAATACTCGCGGGTCACATTTTTCACGTAAAAGATGGTCAGGCCTTTAACAGAATCGACCGTCGGTGCCTTCCGCACATAAACATCTGTATAATACGTACTGCCATTGAACAGTCTATCCTTCAGCAACACCCTATCCTGAATCATGGTCAGGCCTTCGTCATACGCATTCTCGGTATTATTGTCATTTGTATAGAGCTGAATGCGGGAAAATCTGCGGTAATAAGTGGTATCCGTCCTTTCTGACACAGGCCCTTCTGCTTTCAGGCGAGCATACAATGCGCGGTTGATCGATACAGGCAACCACTTGTCGTTATAGAAAAATAGCGGCACGACGTCCATGTGCTGTTTCAGACATTCAACCACGTAATAATTATCGGCAGACGGGTCATCATCTATCTTTAAGCGAAACTTTATGGTTGAATCAGAATTATATTGAACTGTCGAGGTATCAACCAGACTGACCGAAACGGGTTTCGGTATCAACACAGTTGCCGTCGCTGTTGCCATCCCCGGGAAAGTGGCAGATATTGAAAATGAGTCGCCGTTAGCTACTACACGCGGATCGGTGTATACATAGGTATGTGCCATTGGGGTGAGCGAGTCAACGCCACCACGTAATAGTTGTGAAGAAATACCGTCAGACAGCACAACACTGAGCCCGTCGGGCACAGTGAATTTCATATCAGAGCCGCTTGTTATTGCTACGCTCAACCCGCCCCGCATATAGAGGCTATCTCCGGCCACCAACTCCGCAAACAGTACGATCTTCCGCTCGGCCTTGCCTGCAGGCAGATCTAATGTCTTGG
>JBIKSN010000214.1:0-5673 GCA_044348585.1 Flavipsychrobacter sp. | reverse complement strand
GAAACTACGCAGGACCGACCCCGATATTCAGCGCCAGTTCAAAGTACCAATGGTACCTATAGTGTCAACACTTGGTATCGTTGTCTGCGGTGCCATGATCGCAGGCCTCGGTTGGACCAACTGGGCGCGTCTGGGGGGGTGGCTGGCACTGGGCCTCATTATTTACTTCGGATACAGCAAAAAGCATAGTAAATTGAAATAGATTTTTTATCTTTACAATAAATAATACGTTTATGACATGTAAATGAAATAAACGTGAACTAAATACCCTAAATTCTATAAGTTTTGCTGACCGGACTGAAGATATTGCTTGCCGAAGACAACTCACTCAACCAAAAAATTGCCAATTTTATGCTGGCTAAAAACGGTGTCGAAGTAGTGACTGTTGGCAATGGCTTGGAGGCGATTAACGAACTCGAACAGAATGAATATGACCTGGTGCTTATGGACGTGCAAATGCCCGAGATGAATGGACTGGAAGCAACAGAACATATCAGGAAAGTGATGAAAAGCGATATCCCTATCGTGGCTCTTTCAGCCAGCTCCTTCGACGACGAACTGAAAAAGTGCATCGCCAGTGGCATGAATGCATACATCGTAAAACCAATAGACATTGTAAAACTCTCCGATATCATCCACACTCTTTCAAAAGAAAACAAGATCATTACAAGAAGCACTTTATAATGAATACACCCCTCTTAGATCTGAGTTACCTTTTTGAAATCTCCTTCGGCGACCCAAAATATGTATTCGATGTCTTGTCGATATTCATAGAGACTTTCCCGCCCGGTCTCGCCAATCTTGAAAAACATATCCGCGAGACCGACGACTTCGATGCCATTCACAAACAGGCCCACACGCTCAAATCAAGTGCAAGTATTGTACGCATCCGCGAAATGTATGACGACCTCACCCGCATTGACATGCTGGCTCGTGACGGCTACGGCAAACCCGAGATGATAGCTCGGATAGACAACGTCCTGTTCAACTTCCGCAAAGCACTTCCGCTTATTCAGGCTGAACGCGGAAGAAACAAACCCACAAATTAACGCTACGAGATCTACTTGTCACGCTCCAATAGCATGGCCGCCAACTGCTTCAAAGGTTCCTTGCGCGCCGATGGTATGGCCACATCTTCAAGACCGGCAAACGCCAGTTCGCTGTAGTGTGCCACCGCAGCCCGGCATGCCTTATCGGCACCCGTAGTGCTGAACAATTCCAGCATGCGTTGTACCTTATCGGGCGCATTACCTGCCAGCAGTTCGTTTATTGCCGCACGTTGGTCAGCATTCGCCTGAGAAAGGGCGGTTATAAGTAAGAAGGTCTTTTTATTGGCAAGTATATCTCCCCCATTCTGCTTGCCCAGCTTTTCGCTCTCGCCAAACGCATCCAGGTAATCGTCCTGTAGCTGGAATGCGATACCCATGTTCTTACCGAACTCATATAGCTTATTGGCGTTGTCGCCCAATGCACCGCCTGTTAGCGCTCCCATCTTCAGACTACATGCCAGCAACACCGATGTCTTCAGGGTTATCATGTGTATGTACTCTTCAATGGTCACATTGTCGCGGCTCTCAAAGTCCATATCCAGTTGCTGGCCCTCGCACACCTCTATCGCCGTGCGGTTAAAGACCTGCATCATGGGTTGCAGAGCACGTGTAGCCTTTGCCAGCGCGTCATAGGCAAAAATGCACATCACATCGCCGCTCAGTATACCCGCCGTCAATCCGTATTTGTGGTGCACGGTGGCCTGCCCGCGCCGCAGCGGTGCCTTGTCCATAATGTCGTCATGTATCAGCGTGAAATTGTGGAACAACTCCACCGCCTCGGCGGCATGCCATGCGTCCTCATTAATATCGCCGAACAACTCTGCAGCCATCAGGCATACTACGGGCCTCACTCTTTTGCCGCCAATTGCCAGCAGGTACCGGCACGGATCGTATAAATTGGCCGGTGCTGCCGGAAACGGCAATGTGGCCGAGAGTCTTTCTTCAAAAGCTGTTACAAGCGCGGCAAATGACTGCATTACTTCTTCTTACGTTTTGTTTGTTTGTTTTTGTCTTTACTCTTATTCCTTTTGTCGTCCTTTCTGCGACCGGGTGCAGGGGGCATGTGTCGTTTTCGTCCTGTCATCACCGGTGCCTCAGCCAGCGCGTAGTCTATCTGTCGCTTGATAAGGTTGGCAGCGGCTACCCGCACCTTTACCTTGTCGCCCATCGCAAAACGAAGCCCCGTACTGCGTCCCACCAGAGCGTATTCATGCTCCACAAATTCGAAGTAATCGAAGTCTGTAAGATCATGCACCGATACCAATCCCTCACACTTGTGCTCCACCGTCTCGGCCCAGAACCCGAAGGTAGCTACTCCGCTGATAATTGCATCAAAAACATCGCCTATATAGTCCTGCATGTATTCCACCTGCTTGTACTTATTGGCGGCGCGCTCGGTCTCCATGGCCCTCCGCTCCTGATCGGAGCAATGGCGACACTGGGCTTCCAGTTGTTTGATGGGTTCTATGTCGTTGTCCAGGCACTGCTGCAGTATCCTGTGCACCAGCACATCGGGATAACGGCGAATGGGCGATGTGAAATGACAGTAGTGCGCAAAACCCAGGCCGTAGTGGCCAATATTCTCTGTAGTATAGACCGCCTTGGCCATGGTGCGTATGCCCAATTGTTCCAGCACATGTTGTTCAGGCTTGCCCTGCACGGTCTCCAGCATCTTGTTGAACGAACGGGCTATCGCCTCGCCCGATGACAGATCGAATGCAACACCATAGTTCGATGCGAACGAAGTGAACAAACGCAGTTTATCTTCATCGGGCACATCGTGCACACGGTATGGGAACGGTACCGGCTTGTCTTTATGACGGATACTGCCCACATATTCGGCAACCGTCCTGTTGGCCAGCAACATAAACTCTTCAATGAGCTGATGCGCTTCCTTGCTTTCCTTGATCACAATGCCTATCGGCTTGCCGGTCTCATCCAGCTTGAAGCGCACCTCCTGCGACGAGAAGTTGATAGCCCCCTTTTTGAACCGCTCAGCCCTTATGCTCTGGGCCATCGTGTTCAGTATCAGCAGCTCCTTGGCGTGGTCGCCGTCGGCACCTTCTATTATTTCCTGTACCTCTTCATATGCGAACCGCCTGTCAGACAGTATCACCGTGCGCGCTATCCGGTGCTCCTTCACCTTGCCCTGCTTGTTCAGCACAAATATCACCGAGAAGGTGTACTTCTCTTCGTTGGGCCGCAGCGAGCACAACTCGTTCGACAGGCGCTCGGGCAGCATGGGCAGCACCCTGTCTGGCAGGTACACACTGGTGGCCCTGCGGTAGGCCTCCTTATCCAGCGCGCTGCCGGGCTCTATATAATGGCTCACATCGGCAATGTGCACACCCACCTCATAGTAGCCTCCCTTCAGCGCCCTGAACGACAATGCGTCATCAAAGTCTCTGGCATCCACGGGATCTATGGTCATGGTCAGCACATCGCGCATATCCAGCCGCTTTTTTATCTCCTCCTTCGCCACTCCCTCGGTATACCGTGCTGCGTCTTCCAGAACATCATCGGGGAAGCGCAGCGGAAACCCGTTCTCCATCAGCAGGCCCTGCATGGCCTGTTCGTTCACCGACTCATTCGTCAGCACACTTATCACTTCCCCCACCGGGTTCTTGGTCTTGCCGGTCCATTCCACCACACGCGCCACCGCGGCGTCACCATCGTGCGCACCGTTCAGCAGGTGCAGGGGTATGTATATGTCCACGGGTATCTTCTCGCTATCGGGCACCAGGAACGCGAAGTGCGGATGCACCTCTATGCGCCCGCTGAACTCGGTCTGCTTCCTGCGCACCACCTCCACAACGTAACCCTCCTTTCGTTTGGTACTATCGCGACCAGCGCGCACTTCCACCTTCACTTCATCACCGTCCAGCGCGTTCATCACATTGTCGCGCTTCACCATTATATCCTGTTCCAGACCCTCCACTATCACAAAACCCATTCCGCTGCGGGTCACCGAAAGTCTGCCCCTGAACACATTCTTACCTGCGTCGTTCGTCTTACTTTTCTTTGTATTCTTTGGCATAATTATATGTTATTCATCTAAAGGTACGACGATTTGATCATGCGTACCCTCTATGGCGTGTTACCATTTCTTTTCTATGCTCTCCAGGATGGATGCATAATTCACGTAGCGCTCCTCCGATATGCGCCCGTCTGCCACGGCCTGTTTCACCGCACAGCCCGGCTCGTTTATGTGCTGACAATTATTGAACCTGCAGTGCTGCAACTCCTCCCGCATCTCGGGGAAGTAATGCGACAACAGCTCCCGCTCTATATCTATCAGCCCGAACTCCTTTACACCCGGTGTGTCTATGATTCGGCCGCCATAGGCTCCGTCCTCGCCCGGCAGATCGAACATCTCGGCAAACGTGGTGGTGTGCTGTCCCTTGCCGCTCCAGCCCGATACCGCATTGGTGCGTATCTCCAGCCCGGGTATCAACTGATTGATAAGTGTGCTCTTCCCTACCCCCGAGTGCCCGCTGAACAGGGTAACCTTTCCCTTCAGCAGCGCCTTCAGTTCGCTCAGGCTTTCGGCATGGGTGGCCACAACGGGTAGCACTTTGTAGCCGGCACTGTCGTATATGTCGGCCCACTCTTCCAGAATGGCCATGTTCTTGGGCTTCAATATATCCACCTTATTCACTACCAGGATGGCCGGAATGTGGTAGGCTTCCGCCGTTACCAGAAAGCGATCTATAAAACCTGTGGAAGTGCGCGGATCGGTGATGGAGGCCACCAGCAGCGCCATGTCTATGTTGGCGGCAATGATGTGTTTCTGAGACGGATTGTGCGGCGACACACGCACCATGTAGTTGTTGCGGGCGGCCACACCGCTGATGATGCCCGTTTTCACGGCCTCATCTTCGGCCTCAAAAACAACAGTATCGCCCACCGCCACCGGATTGGTAGAGGATATCTCCTCATCTATTTTCAGCTTGCCCTTTATCCGGGCATTCCATTGTGTGCCATCTGCTGCGCGCACAACATACCAGCTGCCGGTCGATTTATATACGATACCCTCCATATTCGTTCTCACACCAAAAGTAAAGGGAAATTCACACACTTAGCAAACACATGCCACATATACCCATTAACCGATCAGGCCCTGAAATCTCTGGTCAGTCGCCCCCCGCTTGGCATAGTCTCCTGACTATGTCATACCGGCAGCCGATCTCCTGATCGGCGAATCCACTACGGAGCAAACCTTTTTATGGCCGTGTTTGCAACAACTAGTTTCTATCACACCTCACAAATCGCATAATGAAACAATAGGCGTCATTGCGAGAAGCCCGGCGGAAAAGTGCGCTGGCCGGCGACGAAGCAATCTCGCGACCACAAGTGCTGCAATCACCAAATGCCCCATACAAAAGGATCGTTGCGAGATTGCTTCGTCACAACCCACCCTAGGGCCTCGCTCTGTTCCTCGCAATGACGGCCTACTTTGATAATTTTTTTGCCTCAAAAACAACTTTCTATCACACTACAACACCGCACAATTAAATAACAGGCGTCATTGCGAGAAGCCCGCCGGAAAAGTGCGCTGGCCGGCGACGAAGCAATCTCGCGACCACAAGTATTGGAACCACCGAGTGCTGCCCCCATAAAAAAG
>JBIKSN010000213.1:0-5677 GCA_044348585.1 Flavipsychrobacter sp. | reverse complement strand
GTCGTATTACTTTTCAGGAAGTTGCGTCGTGCCGGCACATTGTAGAACAGGTTCTTCACCATAATGGCTGTGCCCGGATTGAATGCGCAGGGCTCCTGCGATTTCACCTCGGTTCCCTCAATAACAATGCGTGTCCCCGTTTCGCTGATCGCCTGCCTCGTCTTCATCTCCACCTGTGCCACCGCTGCAATAGATGCAAGCGCCTCTCCCCTGAAACCCATTGTCCTGATCTTGAAAAGATCTTCGATGCTCCTGATCTTGGATGTTGCATGACGTTCAAAACTCATACGGGCGTCCGTAGGGCTCATACCCTTGCCGTTGTCCGTCACCTGTATCAGTTCCTTACCCGCGTCTTTTATGATCAGTTGTATCTCGGTGGCGCCGGCATCAATAGCATTTTCCAGCAATTCTTTCACAGCCGAAGCCGGGCGTTGCACCACCTCTCCCGCTGCTATCTGATTCGCAATATGCTCTGACAATAATTGTATCTCGTCTGCCACCTCTTCCTGTTTGCGTACAAAGGTAATAGGTTGTATTGATTGCTGTTATCGGGATTTACCGACACTACAAGGGAAATGCTTAATAATTTATTCTTATCACTTAAGCCACCATTCGCTAATTTTGCCCTCCAACACTAAAAGGATCTACCTTGAACACACTTGAGTTTATAGAAGCAGCCCTTAAAGAAGACGTAGGAGCCGGAGATTTTTCTACCCTTTCATGTATCCCCACAACAGCCCGGGGCAAGGCGATCCTTAAAATAAAAGAAGATGGCATTCTTGCCGGAGTGGCAATGGCTCAAGCCATCTTTCACTATCTGGAACCGGAAGCCGCATTTACGCTTTATAAAAAAGATGGAGATGAAGTAAAGGTGGGAGAACTGGCCTTCGAGGTTGCGGCAAGTGTTCATACCATCCTTAAAGCCGAACGCCTGGCGCTGAACTGCATGCAACGTATGAGCGGCGTGGCCACCCTTACCCGCCAGTATGTTGATGCTATAAAGGAATATCGCTCCGAGATACTCGACACCCGCAAAACTACACCGCTCTTCCGTATGCTCGAGAAAGAAGCCGTACGCATTGGCGGCGGTTGCAACCACCGCATGGGGCTTTACGATATGGTGATGCTAAAAGACAATCACATCGATTTCTGCGGCGGCATTGAAAAAGCAATTGAAACTACCAACCAATATCTCGCTGCCAACAACCTGGACCTGAAGATAGAAGTGGAAACACGCAACGTCGATGATGTTCGCCGTGTGCTGGCAGTGGGCAAGGTGCACCGCATAATGCTGGACAATTATACCCCCGACATGATCACGGAAGCTGTAGCGCTTATAAATGGCAAGTACGAAACGGAAGCATCGGGCGGTATTACGCTTGAGAATATCCGCGCCTATGCCGCTACCGGTGTCGACTACATCTCTGTTGGTGCCATCACCCATCATGCCGTCAGCATGGATCTCAGTCTGAAAGCACAGCTCTCATGAGCCAGAAACATATTGTATTCATCGTCAACCCTAAGTCGGGTACCGAACGACAGAAAGAAATAGGCAACGCGGTTGCCACCCATCTGGACAGGTCCTTGTACACTCACCAGATCCTTATTACAAAGCACGCAGGTCATGGTGCCGAACTGGCGCGGGCTGCCGCTGCCAATGGCGCACATGCGGTTGTGGCAGTAGGTGGCGATGGTTCGGTGAACGAGATTGCCCGTGGTCTTGAGGGGACCGGCTGCAACCTGGGTATCATCCCCAAAGGATCCGGCAACGGCATTTCCCGCACGTTGGGTATCCCGCTTGGCTTGGCCGACGCGATAAAGGTCATCAACAGGGGCAACACAACAACTATTGATATTGGCTATGCCAACGACAGGCTTTTTGTGAGTAATGCCGGTGTAGCCTTTGACGCGTTGATAGCACAAAAATTCGCTACCAGCCACAAACGCGGCTTCCTGGTGTATAGCTGGCTGGTAGCAAAACACTTGTGGACTTATAAATCAAGGGACTACACCATCATCGCCGACGGGAAAGAACTTCATGAGCGGGCATTTATGGTCAATGTCGCCAATGGAAAATACTTTGGATATACCTTCCGCATTGCGCCCATGGCCGAATGCAACGACGGCAAACTGGAACTCATCGTTGTGAGCAGTTTCCCGAAAATATTAGGTGGCCTCATTGCCATGCGTGCCATGCTCAGCGACATCACCACCAGCCGTTACGTCAGCCACCATACCTGTAATACCATCACAATATCGCATCCTGAACTTACCTCAATGCAGGTAGACGGCGACGCAATTCCTTGCGCAAACTCTATCACCTTTCAAGTAAAACCACTGGCACAGCGCATTCTTGTTCCTTAGTGCGTATCATTGCAATATGGCGCATCGGCGGTGGGTAACCATCCTATTATTTCTCTTCTTTTTGCCGGTCCAATCCTGCAAGAAAAAGCACCATGTTGTCAACCGGAGTTTCTACTACTGGAAGACTGTTTACGCCCCTACGCAATTCGAAACAACCACCCTCCAAAACCTGAAGGTGCAGACCATGTACATCCGCCTGTTCGATGTAGATGCAGCCAACGGCCACATATACCCGGTAGCGCCCGTGCGCCTGCCCCTGTCTCCCAACCCTTCCTTCACTTACATACCCGCCATCTTCATAACACAACGCGCCTTGGGTGCACTCACACCGGCCAACATCTCCTCTGTTGCCGCAAGTATCAGCAATATGGCAGCCGGCATCTGTACCGGCGGCAATATCACTCCTTCGGAGATCCAGATCGATTGTGACTGGACCTCCTCTACACGCGCGCGCTACTTTGAGTTGCTGCGTGCACTGAAGAACAACGACTTCTTCAAAGGAAAGCTCCTTTCATGCACCATACGCATGCACCAGATCAAGTACACCACAAGTAGCGGCATTCCACCGGTCGACAAGGGGCTGCTTATGTGCTACAACATGGGCAGCATGAAAAAGCCCGGCAACCACAACTCTATCCTGGAGCAGGATGTTGCCGAAAGTTACCTTTCAGGAATCGGTTCCTATCCATTGCGTCTCGACATCGCACTTCCTATCTTTTCGTGGAGCCTGTTGTTCCATGGTCAGCAATTCGGCCGCATCCTGCGCGATGTACCCAAAGACCTGCTCGAAGGAAACCAATTGTTCCGCAAACGTAACGAACGGCTGTACCAATGCCTTACCGACACCGTGTGGATGGGGTACCACCTGTCGCCCAACGATGTGATACGCGTAGAAGACTGCGACCAACAAACGCTGGAGTCCATTGCAGCCTATACTGCAAAACGCGTTAATAACGATTCTATCAATGTTGTCTTCTTTTCATGTGATAGCATAACTTTATCCAAACATTCTGTAAATGAACTGGAAACGATTTATGATCGTTATAGGTAGTCTGGTGGTTCTTGCCGGCGGTGTACAACTCGTTATCGCCTGCGCAGGTGATGACCCCGACATCACAACCGAACCCTCCTTCTTTATGAACTCTATCAACAACAGACCGGAATTCACTCCGCTCTTCTACGACCCATATTCCATCTTTTACAACAACAAATTTTATTCTGATACCGGTGCTTTCGATTATACTCCACGCGACGAGAACGTTCGCTCATGGAAGAGCATTACAGGCAAAAGTGTGAACGACTCAGACATTGCTGCACTGCTCTATCGTACCGACAAACAAAACATACACAGGATATACGAGCACATTCGCAAAGACTACACATTATCTGTTCCCAACAACGTCGCAAAGAACACCTTTACCAAATGGCTCATTAAGAATAACAAACACGAGCAGGTACTCTATCTCGAATTCGCCAAACAATGTGAACCATATGCTCAGGCAATCGAAAGCTATTGGGATGATAAGAAGAACGAATGGGCGTCGCCTGTCAGAGACTCTGCTGCCATGCAGGAACTAGTGCACGAAGGAATCAAAAGACACGCCGCAACAACCGATGCCGACCTTCTTATACGCTATGCCTATCAGACAATACGCATGGCTTTTTATAGTCGCGAATACCCGCAAACACTTTCTCTATTTGACGAACTCATTCCTCCGGGCACCACACACTATCTTCTCGAGCGTTGTATGGCGCTGAAGGCAGGCGCATTGTTCCGCACCGGTCGCAAAAACGAGGCCGCATACCTGTATAGTCTTGTGTTCGACCGCAGCGATGAACAAAAAACAAACGCCATGCTCAGCTATATCTGGGCCACCGGCAACAAGCCCGACAACATACTTCAGTACTGCAAGAACGACCACGAACGCGCAGTGTCGTACCTCATGTCAGGCCTGCACGAGTCTACATACCTCGGCGAGGCAAATGACTATAACTCGGGCCCAGAAGGTCCTGCTGCCCTCTTGGATCAGCGCAAAAAAGCCACAGCATCGCTGCTGGCATCGCTGAGCACCGTGTACAGCTACGACCCTCGCGTTCGCGGGCTCGATGTCCTCATGACAAGGAACATCATCAGACTGGAAAGTTCATTTCTCAACGATCTCTATAATGCTCCCGGAAAAAGCAGCGGAGCAGCAACATCATTGATTGCCTTTGCGCAAAAGGTGGCCGCTGAGAATAAAGCCGGCAATAAAGCATTCTGGCTCCTTTCTGCGTCTTACCTTTCTTTGCTGGATGGTGACATTGCCGGCTGTCGCAAACTACTCAATGAAGCTGCATTGCAAAAGATGTCACCAATGGAGAAACAGCAACACTACCTCATCAACACATTGCACACCATACGCAAACACAACTCCCTCAATGCCGAAGCGGAACAGGAGTTGTTACCTATGTTGCAGAAGTTGGAAAACACCGCGGCAAACGATCTCCGCTATCAGGTGTTCTTCAACACTATAATGGGCAACATCATCTACAATCAATACCTGCGCCAGAAAGATACGGTCAAGGCACTTTCAGCCTACTCACGCTCACTTACTATCTCAGGTACTGCGTCTGCGTATCATTATTCAACCGGACTTGGCAGCAAAGTGGGTGAGCTGTTGATATCCATGCACCCGTCTCAGCTGAGCACACTCGCCAATTTCAATCACCGCACGGACCGCACGCCTTTTGAGAACTGGCTCGTTGCCAATACCCTGTACACCGACGGTTACGTCTACGAGATGCAGGGCACACGCTTCCTTTCCCGGCACAACTTTGCGGCCGCTGTGTCTTCATTCAGGAATGTCGACCAACATACCCTCAATGAAACCCTCCTCCCCGACATGTTCGTCAGTCACTTGGCAGAATACACAACATGGAACCGGTCCGATAGTGCTGTCAACTACAATAAACTCACCTTTGCGCAACGAATGTATGAGCTGGAACAGAAACTAGAAAAAGACCCCAACGACGATCGCGCGGCCTATCAATACGCAAACGGCCTGTACAGCATGAGCTTCTACGGCAAAGGAAGTCTTGCATCACAATACTATCGTGGTTCCACCGACCAAGCCGCTTACTATATCACCCGCCGTCGCAAAAAGGTTCCTACTGCTGAAAGCGAATTCTACACGGTTGAAAAAGCGCAACAATACTATCTCAAAGCATACAACAACTCAACCGACCCCGAGGTAAAGGCTCGCTGCCTCTTCCTTGCAGCTAAATGCTGGCAAAAAAACTGTCCTGTTAAAGACGAGGGTGACTATTTCTGGGG
>JBIKSN010000085.1:0-10593 GCA_044348585.1 Flavipsychrobacter sp. | reverse complement strand
CCCGGCCGATACCCGCGCCGCATTGCAGCAGGTGCTGCACGAGCTGCACCTGGCCGGCAAGATAGCCCTGGTGCTGGGTGGTGGTCACGACCTGATGCTGCAACAGTACGAGGCGTTCCGCAAGTCCGAGCAGATGGTGGTAGCATCGGTGGCCGATATGCTTATAGACCTCGACGAGACCGAGGAAGTGAACGCATCGGGCTTTTTGCTGGAGATGCTCACCGCCGCTCCCAACTTCATATCTCACTACAGCCACATAGGTTTTCAGAGCTACTATGCCCACCCGCAGATGCTGGAGACGCTGGACAAGCTGCGTTTCGACTTCTACCGCCTGGGCAAGGTGCGCGAGCATATAGAAGATATAGAACCCGTGCTGCGCATCAGTAACCTCTTTGGTCTGGACATGAGCGTGGTTCGCTTCGGCGATGCCCCTGCCAATGTGAACGGATCGCCGAACGGCCTTACCGGCGAGGAGGTGTGTATGCTCACCCGCTATGCCGGCATGAGTGAAGCCCTCACTTCATTCGGTATATATGGCTTTGATGAACGCCACGATGTGCACAACATGACCGCTAAACAGATAGCTCAGATGATCTGGTATTTTGTGGATGGGTATCTGGTGCGCAAGTCGGAGGCGCAACTGACCGACCGCGACGAGTTTGTGATGTTCAATGTGGTATTCTCTGATATGGACACCTTGTTTCTGAAGAGCAAGCGCACCAACCGTTGGTGGATGAAACTGCCCGAGGGTTCGTTTGTGCCCTGCTCGTTGAAGGACTACCAGTTAGCGAGTGAAGGAGACATACCCGAGCGTTGGCTGCGCGAGCAGGAAAGGTTGTCGTAATGGTCGACCGCTCCCCGGCCCTCCGCGAGAGAGAGGGTGGGGTAGAATGGGCGGCGTGTAGTGACGATGGTTTTTCTTGTTTTCATCTGTAAAATTTGGTTATGGACCAGCTCACGAAGGAAAAGCTAACGTATATAGGAGCTATTATTGCGGTGAACGTGGTATTTCTGTACCTGCGCACAACTACCGATCCCGGGGAAAGAAAGCTCATTACCGGTATGCACGTTTTCTTTGGTGTGGTGCAGGCCGTATATCTGTTGCCCAAGATCTTCCGAAATAAAATGTAGGGCCAATTAGTATGTCACCGTGCGCTTGTCGAACGCCCGTCGAACCGCCGCGATCTCTGCGCAATTTTTTTATTTTTCTCAGTTTTAGACTAACCAATTGATTGTCAATAAAAAGGTGGGAAGTAGCTGCGCAATCTGCTTCCTCCCGAATGCTTTCGGGACAGGCTAAAACTGCGCAAAAACTGCGCACTTCTGCGCACTTACTTCTCGGTAGATAAGTGAAATTAAATTACTATATATACTCCATTTAGCCATTTTCTCCAACTTCTCTTCAAGTTACTACGGCGCACGAAAACCGGCAAAAGAAAGTTTTATGATAGTGCGTTTTCTGTAGTATGATAGAAAGTTGTTACAGCAAAAGATGTCCCGCGAGTATGATCAGGGGATGAGGATGTCAGTTTTTATACGTTCTACTTCACCATCAGTTTTTTCACCAGTCTTCCCTGTTCAGTTTCGGCTACTACAAGGTACATGCCTGCGGGCAGGTGCAGGGGTATAGTGGTGGGTTTGCCTGCGGGTAGCAGCAGTTGCTGCACCGTTGTGCCTGTAAGTGTCACAATGGCCACACGGGCGGGTATGCCGATGGTGTTCAGTTGTAGTTGCAATTCATTGGAAGCAGGATTGGGCCAAATGGTAAGCCCCGGTTCGTTGGTAGCCACATCTCCCACTGCCGCCGGAAACACCAGGCTATCGCAGCGGGGCAGTGCTATCTTGCGGATGCGGCAGTCGGTGATGGTTGCTGCGTATAGGTTATTCGTGTTGTCAAGGTATAAATTGTACAACTGTGTCAGCTTTGCTGCAGTTGCCGGGCCACCATCGCCACTGTAACCACTTACCCCCGTACCTGCAATGGTGTAAATTTTGCCGGCAGTGTTGACTATTCTGATGGCATACGCTATGCCATCAGCAATATACAGATTACCACAACTATCTTTCCAGAGCCCTTGTGGTTGAGATAGTTTTGCTGTGGTTGCAGGCAAACCGTCTCCGGCATACGTTCCCACACCACTTCCTGCCACAGTGGTGATGATGCCATTGCCATCTATTTTACGTATGCGGTGGTTTTGTTCATCGGTGAAATAGATATTATTGTCTTTGTCGGTAATGATCTGGTTGACATAAGTGAACTGAGCTGCCGTTGCCGGTCCACCATCGCCTGCAAAGCCAATAGTGCCTGTTCCTGCTATAGTGGTTATTATGCCGGTGCCATCCACCTTCATAATTCTGTAGCTGCCAGCGAACAGTATGTTGCCTGCGGTATCTTGTGTTATTGAGGTGATCGCACCAATCCCCGCGGCGGTTGCCGGTCCACCGTCTCCGCTGATAGTTGCAGTGCCATTTCCGGCAAAAGTGGTAATTACACCCGAAACATCTATCTTTCGTACTCTGGCACCACCGCCGGATATATATAGGTTCCCAGCCTTGTCGAAGAAAATTCCGGCCGGAGCCTGAATTTGCGCGGCAGTAGCCGGTCCTCCATCTCCACTGTAGCCTGATGTGCCTGTACCAGCGAAAGTTGTTATATAACCAACCGAATTGACCTTTCTAATTGCGTGGCCATATTTTTCACTGTAGTACAAATTTCCTGCATTGTCTTTTGCGATGCTGACAGGAACTGCAATGTGTGCAGCAGTTGCCAGTACATAATCGCCTGTGTAGCCGCAAAAGCCATCGCCGGCCACGGTGGTTATTGTTTGCGCACTTAATTGTTTGGCAGCAAGGCACAATAGCAGGAGCATCAATTTTATTTTGCTCATAAATTCATGTTTTTGGGTTCTACTCCACCATCAGTTTTTTCACCAGTCTTCCTTGTTCAGTTTCGGCCACTACCAGGTACATACCTGCAGGCAGGTGCAGCGGCACAGTGGTGGGTTTGCCTGGCGGCAGCACCAGTTGCTGCACCGTTGTGCCTGTCAGTGTCACAATGGCCACACGGGCGGGTGTGCCGGTGGTGTTCAGTTGTAGTTGCAGTTCATTGGTGGCGGGGTTGGGCCAAATGGAAAGCCCCGGTTCGTTGGCAGCCACATCTCCCACTGCCGCCGGAAACACCAGACTATCGCAGCGGGGTAGCGCTATCTTACGGATGCGGCAATTATTCTGGTCTGAAAAGAAGAGGTCGTGTTCTTTGTCGAGAAAGATATTTACTGGTCGGTCCATCTGTGCAGCTGTTGCCGGTCCATTGTCACCCGAAAATCCTGCTGTACCGTTGCCGGCTAGACGATAAATATTTCCCGAAGCATTTACAATTCTGATTACCTGATTTGTATAATCAGAAATATACACATTTCCACAGCTATCCACATCTACACCATGTGGTGTTCTAAGTTGGGCGGTGGTGGCTGGGCCGCCATCTCCTGCATTTCCCTGAATTCCATTGCCCGCAATTGTAGTTATGATCCCATTACCTGAAATCTTTCTGATTCGCTCGTTGCCTCCATCAGTAAAGAATAGATTATTGTCTTTGTCTGAAACCATTTCGTCGATATAGGAGAATTGGGCCGAGGATGCAGGTCCACCGTCGCCGCCAAATCCATTGAGGCCCGTCCCCGCAATTGTAGTTATGTTGCCTGCGGCATCCACCTTTCTTATATAATAATTGCCGGCTAGTAATATGTTGCCGGCAGTGTCTGAGCAGATTGCAGATATGGCCCCTATACCTGCGGCTGTTGCCGGACCGCCGTCTCCACTTACAGCCGTTAAGCCATTGCCCGCAAACGTGCTGATGATGCCGGATGGCGTGACCTTGCGAACTCTTGCGCCCCCTACTGTAATATATAGGTTCCCTGAGTTGTCAATGTAGATGCCATGCGGGGTTTGAATATTTGCTGCCGTGGCCTGCCCCCCATCTCCACTGTAACCGGAAGATCCTGTACCTGCAAATGTTGTAATTATTCCCGTTGAAGAGACCTTTCTGACAATGTGATTAAATTTTTCTGCAAAATACAAGTTTCCTGCTGCGTCTTTAATCAAGTCGACCGGTGTCGAAATTTTCGCAGCCGTTGCAAGCAGATAATCACCCGAATAACCACAAATTCCATTTCCGGCTACGGTAGTTATTATTTGCGCGTTTAGTTGTGTTGTATTCACACACAATAGCAGGAGCATCAATTTTATTTTGCTCATAAATTATAGGTTAATGGCTGCATGGGTTACAAGCCCATGCAGCCGGTTATTTAAAATATTATAGTTTCGTAAACTTGCGGTACACTTTTTTGTTGCAGTCCTCTTTGAATGATACAATATAGTTTCCCTCCGACAAAGAGCTGATGTCTATGGTCTGTTTTTTTTCCGCCAGCGTTCCTTGCAGTAGTTCGCGCCCCAGCATGTCTATGATTTGGTATGCTCCCGTTGCTTGCAGGGTTATCGCTGTTGTGGCAGGGTTGGGTGCCAGCGAAAACGCGTTGCGGTCATCGGTTTGTTTTATCACCGGCCTGTAATAGTGCCCTGTACTTCCCCAGTCGTACCCCGATCGTTTGTACCAGATATTGTAGTTGCCGCCACTATAGTCGGCCCACGCCACAAGAGATGTGTCGTTTACATAATTGCATGGTGTGCTTGTGGCATTGGTGTAGTTAGTGGGTATCATATCAGTAGGCGACCCGCCTGAACCACCTGTGTTATTCACTACAAAATTGTACTGCGCGCTTCCGCTACCCAATGGCCCCCACGCTACGAATGTTGGATTAGCCTCCTCAACGGGTTGCATCACGACCCGATCACCCGGCAAAGGGGCTGCTGTTCCATCGTGGGTCGTTTGCGTGGTAAGGTATTGACTGCCGAGCGGCCCAGAAGCACCGAAAGCAACCGATGGTGCAAAATGATCGTATGGCCCCCCCGGTATTCCAATGAGACTAGATAACGCGAAACCAAACGAAAGGTTATCGAACGATTCTATCGTCATATTCGGCCCACCAAAAAGCTGACATTCATACACCACCTTGTAGTTGCTATTCAATACACTGCTGTTGGTAGCATAGTTATCGTTGGCATCTATTCGTGGGTGCGCCAGGTAGTCTAGCCCGCCTGGTGATGCTGGCCAATAGGTGCCTGTTGCCAATGTCACATCGGGTACAGGGCGCCAGGTCATGGTATGCAGGCGCACATTACTCTGTGTTACCCATGTAAAAATTGCCGCGTCAAATTCGGGTCCGCCACCTGTCTGCAACTGAATGCCTGCCACATCCGGTTGCCAGTTGTCTGCCGTTTGAAAAGTGTCGGTAATATCGGTAGTACCCAATATATAATTGTAGCCCGATAAGGTACCGTACGCTGCAAAAATGTCCCATGTGCCGCCGCCATCATGTCCGTCAAATACCGTGAAGAACCGGTCGCATTGCGGGCGGCCATACACGGTGTTTTTTGTTTCGGCAATCACGTCCATGTGCACTGTTCCGCCCGGTATGGCAAAAGCCGAGGGTAACGGCAGGTATTGGCTGCTGTTGTAGGTAACCGTGAATACTCCGGGGCCTGTGTACACAATATCAAAGAAGTCGGTCTCTATCTGTTGCGGGGTGTTGTTGTTCACAAAACTGACAGCCATAATAAACTCGGTGTTCACATCATGCCCCGGATTGAGATTGTTACCGATGATCACATCGGGCACCGATGCCATGTCATAAATACCTGCCGGGTAGGGCACGCTCACTGTGGTTCCGTACGTGAGGTCATTTACCTGCACACCATTCACAGGCGTGGGTGTGCCCATGGTGGCTCCGTGTGCGCATGCCGCCAGTTGGCCGTACAATTGTCTTGCAACAGGGTAATCAATAAGTGCGGTATTGATACCGTTGAGCACACCTGCCGATGTTGAAAGCCATGGCTGGTCAATTCCTGACGGCCATACGAGTAATTGCGTAAAGCCGGTATGCGAAAGCAGCAACGATGCCGCCATGCTGAATAGTGTTTTCTTTAAAATGTTTTTCATGATTATTTTTTTAAAACAAAAAAATGATTGGTTGACAAAGTCATTTTCAATGTTTCAAACAAGGGGCGATAGAAAAATAAATTACATCGGAGAGTGCCGGCTTCAGGGCCGGATACGCTTTCGGAGCGCATAAAGGTGGGACAACAAATGTGGTATCCATTTCATGATGAATCAGTTAAGGTGAAAAAGTGATGTAAGGGGAATATGAAGATAATGAAAAATGGCATATTTGCAAATTTGAAACTGTTTTTCCGTCTCAGCCAGATCTCTCCCGCCCGTTGTTCCGGATATGGCGTAGCGTATCCGGAACATAGATTAAGCTCCTTCTCTGAACGTCTCCATCTTAATATGGTGCAATGATTATCCCGCCCGCAAAACTTTTTATTTTCCCTCTATGATATTTGTGTTCTTTGTGCCGCCCTCAGTGAACTTAGTGGTGAGCAGAGATATTTCTATCATACCCCCAAAAACGCACTATCATAAAACTTTCTTTTGCCCGTTTTCATGCACGGTTGTAACTTGAATAGAAGTTGAATAAAATGAAGTACAGCATCACGTATAGTAATTTTATTTTACTTCTCAGGTGCGCAGAAGTGGGAAGTTTTTGCGCAGTTTTGGGAAGCAGAGGGAAGCAGTACTTCCCACCTTTTTATTGACAATCAATCAGTTGACGTGAAAACGGAAAAAAGAAAAAAAACTGCGCAGCGGGAAGCTGAAATGCGTGTAGGGTGGCGCAGCGTACCGTGCAGTGCATAAAAAAACCGACCCTCGTTGAAGGTCGGTTCGCAATATGTTGGTGTTGTAAGTTTAGTAATTGGTCCAGCGGGTATAGTTCTGCTGCAGCGAGCGGTACACCGTTACGCAGCGGTCCTTAACCACAATTTTGTCGCCCTCGTTCACTTCCACCTCGCCGCAACCGGTTATGATGTAGCAACCGTTGTTGCTGCCCGGTATGGTGAGCGATGCGGACCTGTAGTTCTCAAACTTCACTTGTTTGTACTCTCCGTCTATTTTCACCTTCATAATATAACCCTTGTGGTCCTGGTTCTCGTATTGCACGGTAACGGCACAGAATGCAGTGGTCGCAAGGATAGAAAAGGCTGCCGAAAGGAAGAATTTCTTCATATAGCGGTTGTTTTTAAAACAGGTCAATGACCAAATGTAGTGAAAAAATGGAAGCGAGCAAACATCGGGTAGGGGTTTTGGTCGGCAGTCTGTATGATGGCAGTCATTGCGGCGGCATAAAATGGGGGCACTTTTGCGTGCATAAACTGCAACAAAAGATGAAGACGATCGCAGAACCATCGAGGATAAAGTCGGTAGGGCCGATCAATTTCACCGAGCCATTTATGCCATGTTTCTGAAGTTGTTATTGAAGTATTTGAAAAGCGTACCGATATTTGCGGTCTGCGGGCAGTAAAAGAAGCGCCACTTTACGCAAAACCGGCACCGGGGAGGTTGGCGCGTTCACCCGCAGATAAAGAGAAAGGACATGATGACTATTTTCAGGCAATTCACATTCGATTCGGCACATTTTCTGCCGTATGTGGCGGAAGACCACAAGTGCAGGCAAATGCACGGACACACGTACAAGCTCACCATTTATATGACCGCTGAGCCCGATGAACAACTGGGCTGGGTTATGGACTTTGCCGATGTGAAGAAGGTGATGACGCCTATACTGGACATAGTGGACCACAAAACACTGAACAATGTACCCGGGCTGGAGAATCCGACCTGCGAATTGTTGGCCAAGTGGTTGTGGGACAAGATAAAGCAGGAGATCCCTATCCTGAGCAAGATCGAACTCTATGAAACGCCCAAGTCGGGCGTGGTATATGAGGGGTAGGGGGCGGGCTTTTTTTGCCTCGTCTTTACATTGCCTGACTTTTTGTGCGTGATGTTGTTAGGTATTGTGTATTTTTGGGAATACCCTTACAACAATGAGAAAATTTTCCCAAAATGGATAGGTACAGGATATTCATAGTAGAGGACGACATGGTTTATGGGGAAATGATGCGTTATTTCCTGTCGCTGAACCCGGACTATGAGGTGTTCAGGTACACTACCGCCAAAGACTGTCTGGCCAACCTGGGCAATCGCCCGCATCTCATCACGCTTGACTATTCTCTGCCCGATGCCAAGGGAGGCGAGGTATTGGAGAAGATCAGGAAGTTCGATGCCAATATCCCGGTCATCATCATCAGCGGTCAGAAGGACATCACCACAGCCATAGAGCTGCTGAAAAATGGTGCGAGCGACTACTTAATAAAAGACGACAACACCAAGGACCTGCTGCTGAACGCGGTGCGCCGGATAAGGGAGAACCACACCCTGCGCAAAGAGGTGGAGCAGTTGAAAGAGGAGTTGAGCACCCGCAATGATCCGGGCAAGCTGATAAAGGGCAACAGCCGCGAGCTGCAGAAGATATTCGGTCTGATCGAGAAGTCGGGCAAGGCAAATATCAATGTGTCGATCACAGGCGAGTCGGGCACAGGTAAGGAGTTGGTGGCGCAGGCTATCCACCATTTTTCCGACAGGAAGAAGAAGCCGTTTGTGGCAGTGAACATGGCCGCCATACCCAGAGAGCTGATAGAGAGCGAGTTGTTCGGTTACGAAAAAGGTGCATTCACCGGGGCGGTGGCCCGCAAGCTGGGCCGGTTTGAAGAAGCCAATGGCGGCACCCTGTTTCTTGACGAGATAGCCGAGCTGGACCTGAGTGTGCAGAGTAAATTGCTGCGTGTGCTGCAGGAGCGCGAGGTGGTGCGCTTAGGTGGTAGCGAGCGCATAAAACTGGATGTCAGGATAATTACGGCCACGCACAAGGACCTGACCGAAGAGGTGAAGAGCGGCAATTTCCGCGAGGACCTTTACTACAGATTGGCGGGTATGCCCATAAAGTTGCCGCCGCTGCGCGAGCGAGGGAATGATATACTGCTGCTGGCGAAGTACTTCCTGGATAGCTTTTGCAAAGCGAACAATCTGCCGCAGATGACAATAACGACCGAGGCAAAGGACAAATTGTTGGCATATCCCTATCCGGGCAATGTGCGCGAGCTGAAAGGAGTGATGGAACTTGGCGCTGTGATGAGCAGTGGCAAGGAGCTGGAGCCTGATGATATTACGTTCAATTCGGCGTCGGTGGGAAATCCACTGGTGACAGGAGATAGAACACTGCACCAGTATAACATAGATATCATCCAGTCTTATCTCAATAAGTATGACCACAACATATTGGCAGTGGCCGAAAAACTGGATATTGGTAAATCTACCATATACCGTATGGTGAAGAAGGCGGAACTGAAATTGAAATAACCGAAGTAAAAAGAAACTGCACTAACAAGGCGGAACAGGCATTATGGGTTTGAATAAAAAGCTGGCACAGCAGATCAAAGAGTTTTTCCCTGAGGCTGATCTCGACCGGGAGGGCATGAGGGGTTTTATTGATGCTGTGAACGGAACCTATAACGAGCTGCTTGCCGGCCGGAAAGCAAAGAGCGCAGCCAGAAAAGTGGGTAACAGTAGTGAGCAATCGCAAAAGCTGGCGCTTGCCATTGCCGACATGAAAGAGGCGATGTTTGTGCTGGGTGGCTATCCGCTGGAAGAAATAGAAGCAGATGATGATATTGTGGCACTTGCAGCATTGCTGAAAACACAGGTGTGGGAAGCCAAACGAAAACAGCGGCTGCAGCAGGAACTGAATGAGCAGATACTGAACAGTATGCCTACTGACATATCGGTGCTGGATAGTGAGGGGCGTTATGTATTTGTGAATCCGAACGCGGTACCGGATGTGGTGGTGCGCAAGTGGATGATAGGAAAGACAGAAGAAGAGTGTACCAGAGGGCATAAAGGAACCTTGTTGCCCTACGTAGGGAAGGAAAGGTTAAATGAAGTGCGCCTGCATGGTAAGCCGATCACGTGGGAGGACCGATCTGTAAAGCCGGGTGGTGAAGTGCAATACAAGCTGAAGGTGCTGCAACCGGTTTTGAATACGAAGGGCCGGCAGAACATGCTGATCAATTACGGCATAGACATTACAGAGCGGAAAAAGGCCGATGACCTTATCAGGCAAAGCGAAACACGCTACCGCAGTATCTTCAACAATAGTCAGGCGTTGATTTGTACGCACGATCTTGATGGCAGGATCATAGAATTGAATCAGGCGTCAGTAAATACCTTCGGCTACGATCACAGCGATCTTCAGGGCAAGTCACTTGCCGAGATATTGCCTGCCGACAGGCAGTCTGATTTTTATGACATTTATCTGAAGGGGATCAGGGAAAACGGAACGGCAGAGGGTATCATGGTGGCCCTGTCGAGAACGGGAGCAAGTATTTATCTTTTGTATCAGAATTTTCTTGTGACCAATGAGGGTGAGCAGCCGTACGTGATCGGTTTTTCTCAAGACATCACGGCCCGAATAAAGGCCGAGCAGGCACTGAAGGCGAGCGAGGAGAAATACCGCAGGATCATTGAGAATATGAACCTGGGGCTGTTGCAGGTCTCGCCCGATGAGCAAATAGTTTATGCCAATC
>JBIKSN010000086.1:0-10467 GCA_044348585.1 Flavipsychrobacter sp. | reverse complement strand
GCAGGAGCTGATCGGAAATACGACCAGCTCGTTGTTTGTGAGCGGTGAAAAGGTACAGGCGATAGAGCATATAAACGAGCGTCGCCAGTCGGGGAAATCGGATGCGTATGAGTTGCAGGTGCTGGATAAATATGGCCGGGAGAAGTGGTGGTTGATCAGCGGTGTGCCCATTTTTGACGCGGAAAACAAATTCGTAGGGTCTATAGGTATCCATTTGGACATCACCTCGCACAAGAAACTGGAGGCCGATCTGCGGAAAGCTAATGAGGATGCAGCGGGTTCGGCAAGGGCCAAGGAGTTGTTCCTGGCCAACATCAGCCACGAGATACGCACACCAATGAATGCGATCATAGGGCTGGGACGTTTGCTGGCAAGGACCAAACTCGATCAACAGCAGGAAGCGTATCTGGAAATAGTGAGGAACGCGTCGGATAATCTGTTGGTGATCATCAATGACCTTCTCGACTTTACGAAAATTGAGGCGGGCAAGGTGATGCTGGAAGAGATTGGGTTTGTCGTTCAGGATACGGTGGAGAACACCTTGAGGATCCTGACGCATAAGGCCGAGGAAAAGGGCATTTCGGTGCGGCGTGTATTTGACAAACATCTTGCCAAGGTGTTGATAGGCGATCCCTACAGGCTCGGACAGGTGATCATGAACCTGCTCAGTAATTCCATTAAGTTTACCGACAACGGAGAGGTGCTGGTGGAATGTAATGTGTTGGAAGATACCGAAGAATCGCAGCTGGTGCAGTTCATCGTTCAGGATACCGGAATCGGCATGAGTGAGGAATTTGTGCGGCATCTTTTTGACAAGTTCACACAGGAGAATGAAAGTATAACAAGAAGATACGGAGGAACAGGCCTGGGTATGAGTATCTGCAGGCAACTGGTGGATCTTATGGGTGGAGACCTGAAGGTATCGAGCCAGAAAGGTATCGGGACATCGATTTCTTTTACGCTGAATTTCAGGAAGGGTACTGACGAGCACTTGCCCAAGCAGCTTGTCTTTAATATTGATACCCAGGTACTTAAAGGCAAGTCGATATTGCTGGTAGAGGATAACTCCATGAACCGCGTACTGGCCAATACTATCTTGTCTCAATACGGCGCAGACGTAACCGAGGCGCACGATGGAGCCATGGCAATAGAAGTCTTGCGGAAGGGTTCGTTCGATCTGGTGTTGATGGATATTCAGATGCCGGTGATGGACGGGTTGGAAGCGACAAGATTGATAAGGGGCGAGGTGGACAGGGGTATACCGATAATTGCATTGACTGCCTATGCCAACAAACATGAAGAGCAGAAGTGTCTTGCGGCGGGCATGAATGACTTCATATCCAAGCCGTTTGACGAAGATAAGATGGTACAACTTGTGGCTCAGTGGCTGGGGCGCGAGTCGAGGATAAAAGAAAAGGTGACCAAGGCCAAACAGATCAAAAAGGCCTCGGAAGCGTTGTTTGACCTCGGAAAGGTGCGGGCGTTCAGTGGTGGAGACGAAGATTTTGTTGTAAACCTTGCCGGGCTGTTTGTGGTTGAATCAGTGACCGGATTGGAAAAAATGGAGGGCGCCTTTAAAGAGAATGACTGGGACGAAGTGGCCGCGATGGCGCATAAGATCAAGCCGTCTATGCACACCTTTGGGGTAACCACCGTTGTAGCCGAGTTGGAGCAGATAGAAGCACTGGCGAAGCAGCGCATGGCACCCGAGATAATCCGTCCGCATATCGACGCTGCCCGGAAAATATGCACAGAGGTTTTCGCTTCCATAAAGGCGCAATTGAAATTACCGTAGTGGTGCGCATCGGCCGTTTATTTTCATATTCGTAGTTGAGGGCAATATTATTTTTCTTTGTGGGCTGAAATTCTCTTCTTGAGTTGTTGAATATTTATATATGAATAGTGAATTTATTCGTATTATATTTACCTTTAAAGGGAGTGAGTTGATTAAAAAAAGCAGTTGAGTTGGTAAGGCTGTAGTTAATTGTAAAATGAAGATGTTGTTGCCGAAATGATGCTGTTGCGTCACATACCATTTTTGAAGGCAGTTTTTCTGTATTCCTTTACCGCTTTTGGCGGTCCGCAGGGGCATATGGGTATGATGGTAAAGACATTTGTGCAGAGGAGAAAGGACCTTACGGAGGATGAGTTGTTGGAGTACAACGCATTTTGCCAGATGCTTCCAGGGCCTTCCTCGACACAGACGGTGATGTTGATAGGTATGAAGCGGGGTGGTATCCCTTTGGCGTTGCTGACCTTGCTGTTGTGGGTATTTCCGGCAGCATTGCTGATGGCTATCTTTTCGTTTGTCATGTACCGTTACCACCTCGGTAGTTTAAGCGAGAACAGGTTGATATTGCTGCAGCCCATGTCGGTAGGATTTGTGTTTTATGCAGCCGCGCGGATGATGAAGACCAGTATCAAACACGTGGCCACTGCCAGCATCATGGTGGGCAGTCTGTTTGCCACATTGTTCATCAACTCGCCGTGGGTGTTCCCGGCATTGCTGCTGCTTTCGGGTACTATCAGCAACTTTAGTAATAAACGTATCCCAAATCCGTTGCAGAAACCCAAGAAGATCAATTGGTTGCATTTGTGGGCTTTTGCTGCGATTTTCATTGTAGCCGGTGTGTTGAGTGAGCTTGCCAGGACCGAATCATGGCAGCACGGTAGGGTTTTTAATCTGTTCGAGAACTTCTACCGTTTCGGGTCTATAGTGTTTGGTGGCGGGCAAACCCTTATGCCGATGATGTACTACCAGTTTGTGAGCAGACAGGGTTATCAGGTACTTACGGCAGGGCAACTGCTTACAGGTTACGGATTGGTGCAGGCATTGCCGGGGCCGGTTTTCTCCATCTGCTCGTTTGTGGGCGGCATGGCCATGAGTCAGTACGGCGGTATGTGGCAGGCGGTGGGTGCATTGGTGGCTACCATAGCGGTGTTTATGCCTAGTACGCTGTTGTTGTTCTTCCTGTTTCCTATTTATGAAAATCTGAAACATCACGTTATCATCTTCAGGGCATTGGAGGGTATCAATTCGGCCATTGTGGGTATCATCTGGGCTTCGGGTATCATATTATTCCGTTATATCGCTTTTGATGCGTCGTTGTCATTTGAGTGGTTTCATTTGGTGGTAGCCGCCATAACTTTCTCACTTCTTTATTTCTCAAAGATACCTGCACCGCTAATAGTACTGGGGTGGTTGCTGCTGAGCATCGCACTGAAATTGAGTGTTTAGCGATGGAGCCAGACAGGGTGAATTTTGACGGCAAAGCAGCGTTCGTTGCTGAAAAGTCGTGTTTACTTATTACATTACACGTTCCAAACTAATATTGTTTTCGATGAAGAAACTACTCATCCTTCCCTTGATGGCGTTTGTTGCGATTGGTGCAACGGCCAAAAACAAGAAGAAAAAGGATAGCGCGCCAGCAGCGACAACCGGAGCGCCTGCCGCAAAGTCTGACACCGGCAGTGCCAAAAAAGGTCCGAAGCCATTTAATAAAGTCATCACTGACAAAGCTGTGAGCCGCAAGGGGCTTTTCAGTATCCATAAGGTTGATGATAAATGGTATTTCGAGATACCTGATTCTATCATGAACCGGGAGATGATAGTGACCACACGCTATAGTAAGATAGCCGGAGGTGGTGGCGTTTACGCCGGTGAGATGGAAAGCCGTAAGTCGGTATTGTGGGAAAAAGGACCGAACAATAAGGTGTTCCTGAGAGTTGTAACGACGATAAGTGTTGCTGACTCAGTGACTGATATCTTTAAGGCGGTAAGTAACTCTAATATGAACCCCATTGCGTTCGCTTTCGACATCAAGGCACTGGGTAAAGACTCTAATTCAGTGGTGTTGGATGTTACGGACTTTTTCAATGGCGATAACCAGCCGGTGAGTCTGAGCGCGTCAACTAAGCGCAGGTTCAATCTGACGAACCAGGTTTCTGACAGGACCTATATCTCGTCCATTAACACTTACCCGATAAATACAGAGGTTAAGGTGGTGCGCACGTTCACCTCAACGCCGCCGATGGGGCCGCAGGGTGGTCCCGGCCAGATGCCAAGCGTGACGCTGCCAGCGGCTATGGCTGCCGGTGCGGTGACAATGGAGATCAACAACTCGTTCGTGTTGTTGCCGAAGGTGCCTATGGCGAAGCGTTTGTTCGATCCGAGGGTGGGTTTCTTTGCTGATGATTTCCAGGTGTTTGACGATGCGCAGCAGAAAGTGGAAGATCAGGTATTTGCAGTTAGGTGGCGCCTTGAGGCAAAGGATGCTGATATGGAAAAGTGGAAACGCGGGGAGTTGGTGGAGCCTAAGAAGCCGATCGTTTACTACATTGATCCGGCTACGCCTAAGAAATGGAGGAAGTATCTGATACAGGGTATCAACGATTGGCAGGTAGCTTTCGAGCGCGCAGGATTTAAGAAAGCTATCATTGGTAAGGAGTGGGATTACTCTGATTCTACCCTGAATCTGGAGGACGCGCGCTATTCTGTGGTGCGTTACCTTCCTTCGGATGTTCCGAATGCCTATGGTCCCAACGTACACGACCCAAGGAGCGGAGAGATCATAGAAAGTCATATAGGCTGGTATCATAACGTAATGAAACTGGTGCATGACTGGTATTTTGTACAGGCAGCAGCGGTAGATGAGCGTGCCAGGAAAATGGTATTTGATGATGAACTGATGGGGCAACTGATCCGTTTTGTGTCATCACATGAAGTGGGGCATACACTGGGTTTGCGCCATAATATGGGTAGCAGTAGTCGGACACCGGTAGAGAAGCTGAGAGATAAGGCCTGGGTTGAGGCCCATGGCCATACTGCATCTATAATGGACTATGCACGTTTCAATTATGTCGCTCAGCCGGGCGATGCGATAAGTGATGCCGGTATGTTCCCGCGCATAGGTGACTATGACAAGTGGGCGATAGAGTGGGGGTACAAGGCGACATTTGCCAAAGACGAGAAGGACGACCAGAAGATCGTGAACAAGTGGATCGTGGACAGTCTGAAAGCTAATCCGAGGTTGTGGTTTGGTACAGAAACGAATCCGTTCGATCCGAGATCACAAACCGAAGATCTGGGAGATAACAGCATGAAGGCAAGTGAATATGGTATTGCCAATTTGAAGCGCGTAGTGCCAAGGCTGCCTGAGTGGACGGCTGAAGAGGCAGACAAGTATGAGAATCTTGAGACCATGTATGGTGCCGTTGTGACACAGTTCAACAGGTATATGGGACATGTGCTTAAGAACGTAGGCGGTGTTTACGAAACACCGAAGAGCGTGGAGCAAAAGGGTGAAGATGTTTATGAACCGGCACCGTTGCAAATGCAGAAGGATGCTGTAGCATTTCTGGGTAAGCAATTGTTCACTACGCCTGAGTGGTTGCTGGACAAGAACATCCTGAATAAGATCAACAATCCGGTGGCTACCGATCAGGTGACCAGTGTTCAGGTGAACGTGCTTAACAGTCTGCTTTCGGTGGGACGGTTGAACAGGATGGCTGTATCGGCCAACCGATTTGGCTCGGCCAAGGTGTACACACCCGACGCAATGATAGATGATGTGAAGTCGCTGGTGTGGAGTGAGCTGACATCGCATAAACCGATAGATGGCTATCGCAGGAACCTTCAGAAAGCCTATATCGACGCGCTGAAGCGAATTGTTAATCCTGATGCTGCAATGATGCAGGCACCGGGAAGTGCCGCCAACATCTGGAACACCGATGGTGTATCAGTGGCACGGGCGCAGCTGTTGGCCTTGAAAAAGCAGGTTGACTCCGCGATACCGGGCACAAGCGACAAGATCAGCAAGTATCACCTACAGGATGTTTCGGACCGTATAAAGAAGGCGCTGGATCCTAAAGGATAAAGCGATGCATTTAGTACAAAAGATAAAGGCGACCGAACGGGTCGCCTTTATCTTTTAGTATTGTTTGAGTAATTACAGTTCGAGTAACGTTTTCACCGGGTCTTGTCCGAAGAGCATGAAATCGGGGTTCTCCAACAGTTCTTTTACGCGAACTAGGAAACCAACAGATTCACGACCATCAATGATGCGGTGGTCGTAGCTGAGGGCTACGTACATCATCGGGCGGATCTCCACTTTGCCATTGATGGCCATAGGGCGATCTTGTATCTTGTGCATACCAAGAATAGCTGACTGCGGGATGTTGATGATAGGTGTTGACATGAGAGAGCCGAATACGCCACCATTGGTGATGGTGAATGTACCACCCGCCATTTCATCGGGGGTGAGTTTGCTGTCCCTTGCTTTTTTTGCAAGTTCCACAACTTTCCTTTCAATATCGGCCATGCTCATGCTCTCGGCGTTGCGGATAATTGGAACAACAAGCCCTTTTGGCGCTGAGACAGCGATGGATATATCACAGTAGTGGTGGTAAACAAGCGACTCGCCGTCGATGTATGCATTAACGGCAGGCCATTCCTGAAGGGCTATGCAGCAAGCTTTAGTGAAGAATGACATGAAGCCGAGGTTGACTCCATGAGATTCTTTGAAAGTGTCTTTGTAGGCTTTGCGGATCTCCATGATGCGTGTCATGTCTACCTCGTTGAAGGTAGTGAGCATGGCTGTGCTGTTCTTGGCTTCAACCAACCTGCGGGATACGGTTTTGCGGAGGTTGCTCATTTTTTCGCGCTTTTCTTCGCGGGTAAATGCCTCTGCGCCACCTTTGCGGCCCGGATTAGCGATAGCGTCCAGAACGTCCTGCTTCATGATGCGACCTTTAGAACCTGATCCTTTTACTTCGGCAGGTTTTACTTGTTTGTCGGCCATGATGGCACTTGCAACCGGTGTAGCCTTTGTGTCGGCGGGGAGAGCGGCGGCTGCAGGTGCTGCTGGTTTTTCTTCCTTTGCTGGGGCTGGTGCAGCAGCAGTTGCAGGTGCAACTTCCGGTGCGCCGGCAGGTTTTGGTGCTGTCTCGTCAATAGAGCAGGCAAGATCTCCGATATTCAGGGTAGCTCCTTCTTCAGCTTTGATGTGAAGGATACCGGCCTGCTCGGCATTTAGTTCGAAAGTAGCTTTTTCAGATTCGAGCTCGCACAACACTTCGTCCCTGTTCACATAATCGCCCTCTTTCTTCAGCCATTTTACCAAGGTGACCTCACTTATCGATTCACCAACCGGTGGTACTTTTATTTCAGTCATTTTCTATCAGGAGTTGCTTTACGGGTGGCGAATTTACCAAAATAAACTGAATCGGCGGGTACTAAATTACTGTGCTATGTTGTTTGAACGCTACCATTTGTTGGTGTGGGGACTTACATAGATTTTAAGTGCTTCTTAAGTCTCCTGTCGAATTCAGCCGCTGAAGGGTAATATTCTATATTATATTTTCTTGATCTGAATCTATATGGATTTTTCTTGTCTTGACGTTTGAAATTGAAAAAATCAAAATCTAGAGTACGAACGTACGTAACCTGTCTCATTTGAGGGTCGTTAATGACCAGTATCTTCCCGGACGGTTGTCCTCCGTCGTATTTAGATCTAGTAGTATCCCATCCACGTTTAGATGTCTGCCATTGGGCGGTGCCGTAGTTCGCGATCAGGAAATAGTTGTCTGGTTTTATGTTTATGTTGGTTGCAATTCTGAGGTCGTTGTCGAGCAAGACACCCTCAAATTTGCGTTGCTGAATGGCATCGAAATTTGTATCTATGTAAAAATAGACCGGGCGGGCTGAAAAATGATCACGGAAGTCAGCTACTGTCGCCATCATACACTGATAGGCCTCTTTGCGAAAACGCTCGAGTTCATTCATTCTTTTTGATCGTATCAATGCTTCAATACGGCGCTTTTCAGATTTCAACTGAACCAAAACAGCCACAGGATTCTTGTTTTCGCTGAATTCCTGAGCCGATGCCCGGAACGAACCGGCAAGAAAGAATAGTACAACAGCTATAGTTTTAATATGTTGAATGGTCATGACGCCCAAAGTTAGTTAGTTTCAGAATGTTCGATCGCGGGTGCGAATATTTTAACAGTGGGGATAACAACATCGTTTTCAGTGCCCTGTTTTTTGATGAAAACGGTCACTTTTTTAAAAGGTAGGTGATTAAATATTAGTTACTTTCGAAGAAACTATTAATTTTATGGCCTGACCGTGTATTCCGGTCTGGTTTCGTGTGTTGTTTGTTTAAAGTGATGGGTGTATTTGTCACACTTTAAAACGAATGGCTGAAAAAACAAAACAAGAAAAATGAAAATTACAAGGACGATATTCGTTACGACGATACTTACACTAATGGCTTTTGGTGCGGTTGTATATACTTCATGCAGGAAAGACCGTTGTAAAAGGGTGGTGTGCCAAAACGGAGGTACCTGCAATGATGGTTTCTGTTTTTGTCCGTCGGGCTACACCGGCACTTATTGCCAGATAGCCAACGTATCGTCGATTGCGTTTAAGAATACTACCTTTACGCCGGTTACAATCATCATAAAGGGTATAGAGTATACGGTTGATACCGGTAAGACAATTACCTTCACCGGCTCGAATGGCGAGCGTCTGAGACCTACTGCTCGCACCAAGGGGCTTTATGGTCTGAATGTGACCATACCGATGCCGGATGGTAAGGATTCTATGCTTTTGTACTTTCCAGCCCGTTACACGAACTTCATTGAGTTGAAGATACCTAAAGAGTATTTCTTCCTTACGGTGACCAATAAAAACCCTACAGAACCTGAGGTGTCAATGGTATATGTAAATACCCAGCTTGCTGCAGATTCAAGTCTGGATGTTGTGACATTGCCAACTCCTATCAAAAACACAAGCAAACCATTCCACATCGGCTATTACAGGGCTTATCTTGACTCTAAGGTAAGATTGGAAAAGACGCCAAGGGTTTGGAACTATTCCAATCTCTTTGGTCCTGCTTCTACAGCAGTGCTGAAGGAGAATCAGTTCTACAACGCGGTACTTCCATAGTTTTTTCGTTTTTAGGGTTGTTTAACGTTTGTAGCTTGTACGCGGTTGTGCGTGCATGCTGATGCTTTTTCGTATTTTCACAGACATTGTACTGTGATATGAATATGAAGAAGTTCATTTTTCCGATATTATTTTCGGCGCCACTGGTTGGTTTTGCGCAAACGGCTATCACTTCTACCGATAGCAACGCCGCAAGGGTGATGATGGGTAACTACGATCCGGCAGCGTATGCCGCCGCCACGGTGATCAATGATCCTACTGTCATTGCAGCGGACCTCCGTTCGGCAATTTCGGCTGACTCTTTGCACAAATGGCTCGACGTACTAGGTAGTTTTCAGAACAGGAATACCGGTTCTGATACTGTATCAACTGTGCGCGGGATCGGCGCTACACGCCGCTGGATATTTTCGAAGTTCAATGAGTTCAGTGCACGCAATGATAACAGGCTGATACCTTCGTACCTGCAATTTGATGAGACTATTTGCGACATAACCCAACACCGGAATGTGTTTGCAGTATTGCCGGGCACAGACACAAGTGACCGGTCGGTGATCTTGATAGAGGGACACATGGATAGTCGATGTGTGGGGCTGTGCGACACGACCTGCATTGCTAAAGGTATGGAAGACAATGGCAGCGGTACCGCACTGGTTATAGAACTGGCGCGGGTTATGAGCAAGTACAGTTTTAAGCGAACCATAGTTTTTGTGGCCACAACCAGTGAAGAGCAGGGCCTGAACGGCGCGAATGCTTTTGCGGTGTATGCACAGGCGCATGGCATCAAGATAAAGGGTGTATTGAATAATGATGTGATAGGAGGGGTGATATGCGGTCATACGAGTTCTCCGCCAAGTTGCCCGGGATTCAAGCAGGTGGACAGCACCCAAGTGAGGCTGTTTTCGTTTGGGGGATTCAATTCTTTTCACAAAGGTCTGTCGCGGTTCATAAAGCTGGAATACAAAGAAATGCAGTTGCCCTTCGCAACTGTGCCGATGACTATCAGCATTATGACGGCGGAGGACAGAACAGGCAGGGGTGGTGATCACATTCCGTTCAGACAGAAAGGGATTGCGGCCATGCGGTTCACATCGGCCAACGAGTCTGGGGACGCGAATGTGTCTAGTACGTCTTATGTGGACAGGCAGCACACTTCTTCGGACAGTATTGGTGTAGATAATGATCTGAACGGGTCGCTGGACGAGTATTATGTTGACTTCAATTACCTGGGAAGGAACACGCTGATCAATGCTAATGCAGCAGCCATGATGGCGTTGGGGCCAAAGACACCTGATTTTACGTTGTCGGCGACTCCGGGTACACTTACAGTGAACCTGACGGCTGAAACCGGATACCCGCAGTATAGGGTGGGTGTGAGGACTACAACCAATGACTGGGATTCGGTGTATACGTTTGCAGGAGGAACCAGCACGTTTAGTGTATCTGTGCCGGGTACGGGTAATCATATCGTAAGTGTGGCATCGGTAGATGATAAGGGAGTGGAGAGTTTGTTCTCGAAAGAA
>JBIKSN010000212.1:0-5699 GCA_044348585.1 Flavipsychrobacter sp. | reverse complement strand
GCATTAGAGAGCTGTATCGGCTCAGGTAGTAGTTTGAGTTTTTAATGTCATTCTGAAGCACAAGGTCCTGAATTGAATTTAGTGTATTGTACATGAAGTGAGGGTTCATTTGAGCTTTCAGGGCCGCGAGTTGTGAGTTGGTCAATTGGTTTCTGATCTCTGCTTTTTTCTTAATGCGGTTGATCCGGGCCATAAATAATAGCGTTACCAATAATGCGGCAATACTCACGATGGCAAGATAGAACCACCATTTTTGCCAGAATGGTGCTGCCACAGAGAACGTTACGGTAGCTACAGATGATCGAACGTCGTCTTCATTCACTGCCATCACCTCAAATGTGAAATTGCCTGACTGCAGGTGGTTGAGGCGCACATAGTTGATATTTGCCGGTTGCGTCTCCCAGTTGTCTTTAGAGCCCAGTATCCGGTAACGGTATAGGAATCTGCCTCTGCTTTTAAGCGCAACTGCGGAAAAGTTTATCAGGATATCTTTATTGTTGTAATTGAGTCTTATGTTTTCTGACGAGGATTGTTTTACTCCATCGGTGATGACTGACGATATGGATATATTGGGCTTGATATTATTTCTAAAGTCTGTAGAAACAGGCATGTAGAACAGCCCTCGTAGTGTGCCTATATAGATCTTATCGCCATCGACTGAGATGGCGTTTATTTCCTTTGCATTGATGCCGTCTGCATGTTTTACATAAATAAAAGCCCCATCCGGCGTACGGATATTAATGCACTCATCAGTGGCAATGTATAGGGTGTCGTTGTAGGATGTGATGCACTTGATGTTATTTCCTTTTACTCCGTTCGCGGTTGTAAGATGCAGTTTCGGTTTGCGTCCACTTATATTGTAAACTCCGTCGGCAACAGTTCCGGCCCATAGCCCGTTCTTGTCTGAATACAGCGTATTGCAGAATAGTGGTCTCCCGTTGATTAGGAATGGAATGAATTGTCCATCCGCATGGTAAGCAAGTCCTTCATTAAGTGTTACCCATACGGTCTTGCCAGCAGTGTCGTACGACACACGCTTTCCTGATGCGGGTTTTATTATTCGTTGGGCATACTTTTTTTTCTTTTATCAGTAGTGGCAGATTCGTAATGCTGCCTATGCTCAGGGTTGATGCAATCACAATACTATCTCCCACCATGGCCATGTCGCGGATGTATGAAGACGGGTATCGGTCTTCAGTATTTTTCTTCAGGTCTATCACCGAGAATACTCCCCGGCCAGCCAATATAGTATTCTCATTGTATGGTATGATAGTAGTGACGTTTCTGTATAATTCATTTGTCTTTTTGGGCAACCATGTCAATTCTCCGGTTTGAGGCGAGAATCTGCATATATCTCCTGTATAGGTGCCTGCTAACAGGAAATTGCGCCCCATGCTCCTGAGGGCGGTAATGTTGTTGTCGGATAGTTTGGAATTGGTTGTGTTAAGGACGTTCAGTTCAAGGTGCGGAATAACAAATATGCCGCTCTGTAGCGTGGCAAACCACATCATACCTTCCCTGTCCATAAATATATCCGATATCTTGTCTTTCGGAAACAGTCTGCCTTTTATAGTTCCGTTTTCAGTCAGAAGGTACGCGCCGCTTGATGTTCCAACCCAAATAGTTTTTTTGATGTAGGCAACCGTATAGATATATTCTGCAAAATTGCTGCCATCCAGTTTTGCTATTGTTCGTATCTCTTTGTCCTTAATTTCGCATATCATGTGCGAGTGCCCTACGGTTTTAGAGGCTAAAAGAAACAGACGATCTTTCTGTTTTCTGAAGGCACACATATTATTTGCAAAAGAAAGTTCCGGTGTGCTGATCTTTATTTTCGAGTATTGTTTGGGTGCGGTTTCTGAGATCTTCCATACATACCCACTTTGACCTATTACATAGATATCTCCGTTTGTAGACGCTTCAATCTCTAACACTACTAACGAGTCTTAGAATAAGTATTCTCTGCTGCCGTCTTCATTTATTTTCAGGATGCCATTGGGCATGCCTATCCAAACATTGTTTTTCTTGTCAACGGTATATTCAGGATGTGTGCGGACATGTTCTTTTACGTCTGCAAATATTGAAAGACTGTCGTCACCTACAGTGAAGATCTGCCCGAAGAAGTTTTGACAAAGCAGCTTCTTGTTTTTAGTGAAGGAGAGGGATGAAATGGCCACAGCGTTTTGTCTGCTATTGCTGTACTTGTCGAAGCGTATGCCGTCGTATCTGTATAGGCCTGCATTGCAGCCTATCCATATGTACCCGAAACCATCCTGGTCCATATCGTACACTTCGTTCGATGGTAAGCCGTTATCGTCATTGACCGAATAGAAGAACGGGTGCTGCGCGCCAGACCGAACACTTACAAGTGTCAGAAGGAAGTAGAGTATTGATATGAGCCGATATAACATTGGGTGAGTTAATCGTCACAATATAGTAGAGAACGGGAATATTTGTGCCGGCTTGCCCAAAAACTATAAGAGCCACCTGATGGGGTGGCTCTTATAGAAAAAAGAAAAAAGTATTAGTTTCTTTTGTTGCCGAAAAGGCGAAGGAGCATTATGAAGAGGTTGATGAAATCGAGATAAAGTGTTAACGCACCGAAGAGAGACAATTTCTTTGTGTCGTTTGCTGAAACGTTATTGAATTCAATGCCGGCACCAATCCGTTTCAGTTTCTGAACGTCATATGCTGTTAGCCCTGTAAAAACTGCAACGCCTACAAGGCTGATGATATAGCCGAGTGCATCACTATGCAGGAACCAATTGATCATTGACGCGATGATCAGTCCCACGAGTCCCATTGTTAGAATGCTGCCAAAAGAAGTAAGATCCTTATCTGTTGTATAGCCCATCAATGCCATGATGCCGAACATTACTGATGCTGAAGCAAAGCAACCTATTACGGATCCGCTTGTATATGCGAGCAGAATAAAGCTGAAACTAATACCATTTACCGCGGCATAGGCCATAAAAAGTGCGGTAAGCGCTGTCGCTGAAAGCCTGTTAAATGCAAATGACATTACAAGCACGAAAATAATCGGAGCAAACATTACGGCATAACCGAGGATGTTGAGACCTGAACCATTTTCTCCTACGTTTATAAGATACCCAAGGAGGGTGGGGTTAGTGGCGAACAGTATTGCGAAAACTGTGGATATTCCGAGCGCGAAAAACATCCAGGAAAACACACCTGCCATGAACTTCTTTGAGACCGCGCCTGACACAGGTGTTTGCTTACTTTCAAGCACTGTGTAATTAGTGAATTCTGATTGACCGAAGCTGCTCATTTTAAATTTATATTGTCCTGTAAAATTACAACGATATTCAATCATTGTAATGTGCCTTTTCATTTTTAACATTACGGTTGGCGCAATGTTTAGGGGGTGTCGTATTCGATCGTTGTAGTGAAAGAGACTCTTTCCCTCTTTTTTGTAAATATATGCCAATTGCCATCGTAAGTGACTTCTGAGGGGCAGTTTTTTGAATTTACAGGTATAGTTTTTACATGCATATTTACGTCGAAGTCGTATAGAAGTGTGTGATATGAAAGTGAGTAGTCGCGGGCTAATATCGCATAATCACTTTTCCTGAACCACGTGACAAGGTTGTTATAAAGCACTTTCCTTTCGAAACCCTTGCGCGGGGTAATTGTAAATACATAACAAGCCTCGCCATTGTAGGTGGTCATCGACACGTTGAAATTGTATTTGTATGATTCACTTTCGTCAAAAATATTCTCATGATCGGCCATAAAGGGTATCCCGCTTATCTTAGCACCGGGGTTGAATATCAATTGCTTTAATCGATATTTCTGAAGCTCCATTTTCCCGGCACCAATGCGGGTTAGATTACCGGCTACTATATCATCTTCGTTGCACACGGGTACTGTTGTGAAAAACAGATAGTCGAATAAAGCACAGGTATAATAGTTGTTGTCTCCGTTCTTCTTGCAGTAGTTACCTGTTACTGATCGTTCCAGAATGCTGTTTGTACGGCATTTGTTGTTTATACGCTGTCTGGTGGTGCTGATCATTGAGGCTATTGTATCTCGATTGCTGCCTTTGACGTAAACTTGGTTTCTGGCCGTGTAGGGAAACAGGTGCATGCTACGGAAAGCTTTGTAAAAACTGGAGTCGGTTCTTACCCTACGCACAAATGCGTTTATATCGAAGCCCGACTTTATCACCACTGAGTCCATGACTATAGGTGCACTGAATATGCTGCCGGTGTCAGTAATTTGAGCTGTACCTGCCGGCGGATGAATAGCGGCGACCGCAAAGACTAATATAGCTCGCCTTATCATTATCATCAATCACTTGTTTTCAGTAGTGTATCGGCTATGATCATGTCTCCGGGTGTAGTGATCTTGATGTTGTTTTTGTCACCTTCCACCAGAAATACTACCGCGCCGTATTTTTCCACCACTGTCGCCTCGTCAGTAAATGCCGGATCATAGTCCTGTTTGAATGCAGGGAGAATTACATCACTACGGAATGTTTGAGGTGTTTGAATGATGCGTAGGTTATTTCGGTCTATAGGCTGCGACGAGCCGTCGGGATTGATGAGGCGCATACTGTCTATTGCCGGTATGGCAGGAATGGCGCTGCCATGCAGAATAGCGCCTTCCAGACATCTCGCGATCAGCTCATTAGAAACAAGCGGACGCACCGCGTCGTGGATAAACACTATCCCATCTCCGTCTACTTCTTTCAGTCCGTTCTGAACACTGTGAAAACGAGTTTCCCCGCCGCCTACTATCGTAATGTTCAGTTGTCCGGTATATGATTTAAGAATTGTTCTGGCACTGTCAATTTGGTCTGGTGGGGCCACCAGAATTATCTTCACTTCCCTTAGCGAATGAGCAAATGCCATTATTGAATGGCAAAGCACTGGCAGGCCGAGAAGTGGTAGAAACTGTTTCGGGATCGTACCTCCCATTCTGGTTCCTTTTCCTCCTGCAACTATTACAGCATATTTTTTCTGGTTCATCATTCTCTTCTGAGTTGAATCAGGCATGATTTATGCCCTTTTCGAGCAAGGATGGCAAAGCAACATAATTTCATCTGCAATCGGAAATTTACAGAGTATTTTGTGTAGGGGCAGGTAGAAGTTGTGAATATATTCACTCTCTTATTGAATCGGTTTTCCCCGGCTAGAAAAGTCAATGCATCGGGAGTAGTTTGTCAGCGTTTCAGGGATTGTGTACACGCTTGTAGCAGCAAAAAACGACCTTATCGTTCACGTCGAAAGTGTGGGTGGGAGATTCGCTTGATCACTGACATTTTTACGGTTATTTTTCAAATAAATTTTAAATATTTTATTTGATAATAATTTTATAACTTCTCTTAGATTTGTATATGAACGAATCTCGTAGTGAGAGAGTAGGTGGTCCCAGAAAACACTTTTTTCCATGAATAACTTCAATATCGTGCATTCAGCTATTCGGAAAAGCTGCTCCGAACCTGATGTGCCCAACGAAGAATGCCTGAAGCAGATCAAGAGTGAGCTCCACGAAAGTTACCATGTACATATAGATTTCTACCTTAGTTTTCTTCAAGATCTTGGGTTGAAAAAGTATGAAGACGGAGGGAAAATTATATCAATAACTGAGCAAGGTAGGAATGTGCCTGAGGTCTTCAAAGATTGATATAAAACAACGAAACAGCTCGTAATGAAGAGCCGTTTCGTTGTTTTATC
>JBIKSN010000211.1:0-5701 GCA_044348585.1 Flavipsychrobacter sp. | reverse complement strand
GCATAGGTATCAGTTTTGTTGCGAGATATCTATGACACATTCCACGCGGGCATTGAGCAACAGTTTTTCAGGCTGGTCCAGCATTATCCGTACCTCGCGCACGCGGCGGTCTTCCCGCTCGCCGGCCTGATCGGTAAATAGCGACTTTTTCTTCAGGAACGACTGGGCGGCATATACCGTGCCGGTAGATAGGGTATCGGTCTCGCCCACATTGCGTATCCATGCTTTTTGCCCCACGGTCACCCGGTCGGCATACATCTCGTCCACCTCGCAGGTGGCGGTGGTGCGGCCGGCCGGGCTTATCTGTGCAAGCACATCGCGGTTATTCACAGAGCTGCCTGTGAGTGTGCTGATCTCGAGTATCTTTCCCCGCACCGGCGACCGGATGATGCGTTGATCGCGTTCCAGTTCGGCGGTCCTTATCTCGGCCTTCATCTGGTCGAGCTTACTTTTTTCTGATGCTACCAATGCCTGCATCTTCTTCAGGTTCAGCAGGTAGCTGGTGGCGGTGGTCTGCGCGTCTTCCAACACTTGTTTGGTTTCGGCCCCCTTGTCGAAAAGCCGCTGCAAACGTTGCTGCGTCACCACGGCACTTTTATATTTAGCATCGTAGTCCTCTATACTTGCTTCATCGGCCTTTATCTGCCACGTATAGCTGTTGAGGCCGCGGCTGAGTTGGGTGATCTTTTCTTCTTCAATGCGGTGGTCCAGCTCTAGGATGGGCATTCCCGGAGATACGGTGTCGTTCTCGTTCTTCAGAATTCGCTGCACCATGCCGCCAACGGGCGAGGCGAGGGGAACGATCTCGTTCTCGGGTTCTATCTTACCAACGCCCACCACAAAGGTGACCGGGCTTTTCTCGTGCCCGTCCTGTACTGGTTGTTTGTCGGCTGTTGTTTTGTTGCCGCAGGCGTTTGCCAACAGACCGAGAATAGTTATGATAAAAAGGTGTCTCTTCATTGTTATTGTTTTTGCACCGGTTCTTCGTCCATGGGTTTGTCGCTCACCGCGCCGTTGATCACATATACTATTCGGTCGGCAAAGGGTGTGAGGCGGGCATCGTGTGTGACGACTGCCACAGCCTTGCCCTGTGTGGCCAGGTTTCGCAATTCGTTCATCACTATACCCGCGCTTTTTATGTCCAGCGATGCTGTAGGCTCGTCGCACAGCAGCATTTCGGGATCGGTGACCAGCGCGCGCGCTATGGCCACCCGTTGTTGCTGTCCGCCGCTCAGGTCGTTGCTCAGGTTGTTCATCCTGTCTTTCATGCCCACCTTGTCCAATGCGGCAATGGCCCTGGTCCTCGCTTCCTTTTCGCTGATGCCTTGCAGCGTGAGCGGCATCATGACATTCTCGAGGGCCGAGAGCGGCGCAATGAGATTGAACTTCTGGAACACGAATCCTATCTTCCGGAGGCGGATGCCGGCCAGGTCTTTTTCGTTCAGCTCATTTGCCTTGATGCCGTCTATCCACACCTCGCCGTAACTGGGGTAAATAACACAACCCAACAGAGATAGCAATGTGGTTTTGCCCGAGCCCGACGGGCCTATTATGAGGGTAAACTCGCCCGAGCGCAGATCCATGCTGCTGGGGTGCAGCGCGGTAATGAGCGTGTCGCCGGCCTGGTATTCTTTTCCCGCTGCTTTAACCTGTGCTACTATTTTTCTGTTTGGCGCCACCGATGGTTTTGTGGTTATGGAACTAAGTTAGACTAACTTCTGCTGATAATGGTTGATCTATGTCAGTTGACAGCATAAATCGTCATAGGGAACAACGGTGCACTTTGTGTCAGTACCCGATTTTTGTTGTATCACGCCATCGTTTTATGGCAGTACGGAAAACGCGCTATCATAGATTTTCTTTTTGTCGGGTATCCGGCGCCGATGTAACTTGAAGTAAGGTGGGGTGGAATGGGGGAAATCGAAATACATTTTAAAAAGTTTAATTATTTGATGGGAAGCAACTGCGCAGAAAATGGGAAGCAGGTGCGCAGGAAATGGGAAGCAAGTGGGAAGTTTTTGCGCAGTTTTGGGAAGCAAGTGCGCAGCCATTTTAGGGGTGTGTATTGATAATCAATCATTTAGGGTCTTAAAGAACAAAACAATAAAAATTGCGCAGACCGGAAGTGCAGAATGGGTTGGGTGCAACCGGTTACAACAAGAACGCCCCGCATGTGGCGGGGCGTTCAGCTATAGGTTGAATGACTGTTTTGTTTACTTGGCCGCACTAACGGTGTTTACGAAAGAAACGAGCGCAGTGGTTACTTCTTTGCTCACCGGCAGATCAATTTTATTGTAGGTGGCAATGTTGGCGGCACGGTCGGCGGGTGCAGGTTTAAGAACGTGGTTGACGCCGTCTATAATTTTCAGGGTTGCTTTCGGGTAGGCGGCTTTCAGTATCTCGGCCTCATCGGTAGGTACCTGAAGGTCGGTAGTGCCCTGAAGGATGAGTACGGGACAGCTGAGTTTTTTGATCTCTTGTTGCGGGTCGTACTTGATCCAGGATCGCATATATGGTTGTACTGATGGACGGAACAACGACTGCAGGGCGGGATCTATATTCTTCACGGTATTGCCCTTCTGCATACTATCGAGCATAAAGGCTGCCTTCAGCGACAACTCTTCAGACTGCGCGGCTATCTGGCGTACAATGATGGCGTCGGCACGCTCGCCCAGGCCGGCAACAGATACGTAGGCAGCCGCGTTTTCACGTTCTGCGGCTATCATCCCCACCAGCGAACCCTCGCTGTGGCCCATAACAATGACGTGAGAGAAGCGTTTGTCGGCTTTGAGCATTTTTACGAAGCCCGCAGCATCCTTCGCCATGTCGTCGAAAACGAGTTTGGACTCGTCCTGGAGAGCAGCCGCACTTTCGCCAATGCCGCGCTTGTCGTAGCGCACCGATGCGATGCCCGCCTTGCGCAGCGAGTCGGCTATCATCTTGAAAGTGTTGGTCTCCATGCCCTGCTGGTTGCAGTTGCGGTCGGTAGGGCCCGAGCCAGCTACGATCAGTACCACAGGTACCGGCTTTTGGGTATCAGGCATCTCGAGGCTGCCGAAGATCTTGCCGTTGGGCGACTCGTACACAAAGTTCGACTGTACGCGGGGCGCGCCATCGGGTGTGTAGGGCACAAAGCGGAAAACCTCGATCTTTTTGGCTGTGTCCAGCGACACTACCAGCGTTTGGGTGGTTTTGGCAAATACTACTTTGTAGTAGCTGAACTGTCCATCCATCTTCACATGGCTGTAGGATTTCAATTCGCCAAACTGATCGAACTGCTGCGCCATGGTCTTTTTGATCATGTCTTCGTTGATCTGCTTGGTAATGCGGTCAGAGAAGTTGCGGTAGATGTCGGAGTATTGTTTGTTGTTGTACTGGCTCTGGAACTTAACGAGCGCCTGGTCCACTTCGTCGCGCGACTGGGCGTTGAGGTTTACGGTGGCCATAAGCACTAGCAGGGCCGAAAGGATCTGTTTTTTCATATTCTTATGTTGGTTTATTTATAGACTTGCATGAGTATGAGTTTGGAAGCCACCTCGGCAAGGATGAGGGTGACGATGAATACGCCAACGCCTTTTCCGTCCTTCATATTGCACGAGATGCGCCAGGCATTGTAGTAGAGTGCTACCATGAGGATAGTGCATGCCATGGTAACGAGCAGGCAGGCGATCATGGGCGGGGTGAGGCTCTGCAGGATGCGCTCGGGTATGTTGGTCACCGGCACATCGAGCCCGAAGCCCGCGATGGCGGCAATGTAGCCCGGCCAGCGCGCCAGTGCCATAGTACCGGCAACGTCCACAAAACGTATGGACGAACGGGAGAACAGCTTGCCGGCTGTGAAGAACAGCAGGGTGAGGCAGGTCCAGTTCACCAGTTGCTCAATGAAGTAGTAACCGATGGGGGTAACCGCACCGGTATGGGTATCAAGCACACCATCAAAGTGGGTTTCGCTATAGAAGCCTATGACAGCGGTTGCCGCCATGACAGCTACTCCAATGAGCAGTGCCTTGCCGCCGGCCACAAATTCGAAAGGGGTAAAGAGCCATTTTTTCATCGCTTTTCGGCTTTAAGAGTGTTCTCGGTGGTTTTTATCTTGTCGATGATGTCATCGAGCAGGTTGCGCACGGTGGGGTAGCTAAGGCCGAGTTGCTGCGCCATGTCTTTGAGGCTGCCGCTGCACTTAACGAAGGCTACGATAAAATCCTGCTCTTCGCGGGTGAGGCTGGCCAGCAAGGGCATGCTGAAGGCGCCGCTCACCTCGGTAAGGCAGTTGCTGCAGGCAAGGCTCTTTACGTGCAGCAGCGCAGCGCAACTGGGACAGTGATGTGGTAAATTCTTTTGCATGTTGATGTAACAAAGGTAATAGAGTTTTTAATAAAATTTAGTAGTTGTTAAATAAAGTTTAACTAGATGATCAAAAAAGTGAGTAATTGAACGAGATTGTTTGCTTTGGTAAGGTGTGGATGTAGCGTGGAATTCTTGCGGTAAAGAAAGGCCTGACTGCTAATTGTAGCGGGCTGTTGCCGGCTCGCAGCCATTAATTTTACTAAGGGTAGGAAAGTGCTTGCCGGTGTGGGCGATCAGCCTGATAAAGCCCATTGGATAATGAACTGTAAACAGATAAGGAATATGAAATTCGGTTTAGTTGCCGCACTGTTGGTGCTGGGTATTTCGGGATGTGTAAAGGAGAATGACACTCCGGTAGTGGTGGCGCCGGTGCCGCCAACCGGCCTGGTGGCCACACCGGGTGGTGGCAAGCAGGTGAACCTGAAATGGACCGATGCATCGGGCAATGAGTCGGGGTTTCTGATAGAGCGCCGGTCGGCGGGAGGTGTCTTCAATTCGCTGACGAGTGTGGGGCCAAATATGTCGTCGTATGTGGATGAGGCAGTGTCGGCAAATGTGGTGTATTCGTATCAGGTGTATGCATTCAATGGTGCAGGCCGGTCGGCAGTGGGAGCCGTGAGCGGCGACATAAAGGTGTCGGCGTTGGAGTTGGGTATGATGTATGGCGGAGGTAGGATAGGGTATATCTTTCAGGAGGGCGATGCAGGATATGTGGCAGGGCAGGAGCATGGCCTTATTGTAGCAAAAGAAGATATGGTAGTGAAAATGCCTTGGGGATGTATCGACCGTAAGTTGGGCGTCACTGATGTGATCATAGGTGCCGGGAGGGGTAATACAGTGATTTCTTCAATGGCTTGCGGTAGCTACACTGCCGCAGGGAATTGCGCCGATCTGCAGCAAAGCGGATATGACGACTGGTTTCTGCCAAGCTTGAATGAGTTGAGAAAGATCTTCGTTAACCAGCAGCAGATAATGGGGTTTACACCTGCTAAATATTGGAGCAGCAGTGAAAATGACCGTGATCATTCCTTTGCAGTCGATTTTTCTGATACCTATGGTGCGTATATGCCTGTTCGCAAAGATTCAGTGCTGCGTGTGCGTGCGGTGAGGGCGTTTTAATTATGTTTATTATTACTTCCCGATACAGAACTTTGAAAATATGTAGTCGAGTTTGTCTTCGGTGGTGACCACGCCGGTGATCTCGCCGAGGAAATGGAGGCAGCGGCGGATGTCGGGGGAGAGGAGGTCGCCGGGGATGTTGTTGTCCATGCCGTTCTTTATGTCTTGCAGTGCCTGCAGTACTTGCTGCAATGCAGCGTAGTGGCGGGCATTGGTGACTATGGTGCCTTCCTGC
>JBIKSN010000210.1:0-5711 GCA_044348585.1 Flavipsychrobacter sp. | reverse complement strand
CCACGACAGCAGCGGTGGAGGTGGTGTGATAGAAGAAGGTGATGTGCAGTGGATGACAGCGGCATCGGGAGTGTTGCACAAGGAATTTCATGAGAAAGAGTGGAGCAAGAAAGGAGGCGAATTCCAGATGGTGCAGCTGTGGGTGAACCTACCGGCCGCTCATAAGATGTCGAAACCGGGCTACCAGGCGATAACGGACACGCAGATGCAACGCTACAAGATAGATGAGGCAGGAAGTGAAGTGAAAGTGATATCGGGCGAATATATGGGTGTGAAGGGCGCAGCAAAAACGTTCACGCCGGTGCACTTGTATAATGCAACGCTGAAAGCGGATGTGAGTGCTACTTTCGATCTTCCGGCAACGTACAATACCGCGCTACTGGTAATAGAAGGCGCGGTGATGGTGAACGGAACTCACAAAGTGCCTGCCAACAATCTGGGCTTGTTTGCCAACAACGGTGAAACCTTTACTGTGGAAGCAACAACCGATGCTGTGGTGCTGATACTAAGCGGTGAACCGATAAACGAACCCATAGCGGCTCACGGACCGTTTGTGATGAACACACGCGAGGAGATCATGGAGGCATTTCATGATTATAATGTGGGAAAGTTCGGGTATCTGGAAGACTAACAAGTAATAGTATAACGAAAAGAGGGAAGGCGTTCGCCTTCCCTCTTTTCGTTATGAGGACACCATATCATTTTATCGCGTAGCGTACACCCAGATAAAGCTCCCTGCCGCGGGTGGGACCCCAGACAGAGGAGATATCGAAGTATCTGCCGAAGGGGTTATCGGCACTGATGATGGGGTTGGGTTGGCGATAGTTGAAAACGTTCTCGCAACCACCGTACACATCTAGCGTCTTCCAACGGTAGGTCAGCTGCATGTTGAGCGTGTAATACGGTACAGAATACAGGCCGCGGGCGTATGGTGCGGGATTGCTGCGCGTATCGGGAAGCTTCATCCTGTCGAACCAATGCACATTCATATCAGCCTGCCATTTATTGCTCTCTGTGCGATAGGATATAGCACCCATGGCACGGTTGCGCGGATTGAACGGCAAAGAATTTCTGACATCGCCCACTACCCTATACACATCGAGATAGTTGTAGGCAGCACGCACATCCAACTTTCTGAAAAAAGTGAGCGTGCCGTCGACCTGAATGCCGAGGGAGCGAGACGTGCCTGTGAAGTTGCGGATGTATGCCCTGGTAGGGTCTGAGTCATAGTCGGGGAAGAACTGATTGCTGAACTGCGTGCCGTAAACATCGGCACTGATGGTGCCGGATGTGGCGGGTAACACGAACCTGTAGGTATGGCTGGCACCAAAGTTCCAGGCGGCTTCCGGCTTCAGCGGCTCAACGAAAACAATATCCCTTGAGCTCACCAACAGATTGACCTGTTCGCTGAAGAGATTTACCTGACGCCAACCACGACCAGCCGATGCCCGTAAGGTATGCTGCGGATGGAGGACGTACTTAAGCATGGCACGTGGGGTGATGTAAGTGCCCCATACCTGATGACGATCTGCACGGGCACCTGTTAGCAATGTTACCTTGTCATTCAGCCATCGAAAGGTATTCTCGGCAAAGACACCGGGCACCTGCAAGGTCGTGCTGTAGCTGCCCGCATACGTGCGCCCGAGGGTGGTATCGGAAAAGGCGATCTGTTCCTTCAGATCCTGATGTCTGTAGCTGACGCCGAACTTGAGCTGATGCGCTTTCTTCCACGTCCATTCGTGCTGCAGGTTGGCATAGGCCGACAGCTGCGAGGCGGTGTAACGCGTCGTACCGAAGAAGGAATGCTGGTCATGGTACAGACCAGAGGCAGAGAAGACCGTCACATGTTTATCGCTGAAACGGTAAGCGGCTTTTGCGAAGGCTTCGCCCTGCTTATAGTCAACCACCTGTCCGTAAACAGTGGTACTTCCTTCGTCGGCAGTGCGGTAGAAATTGTTCTGTCCACCGACGCGGGTCTCCTTAACGCCGCGCACACCTGCCTGCAATGAAAAGCCCTTATTGCCAGCGTCGCCATACTTCCATTTATTGGAGACCATGTAGCGGGTGAGTAAGGGGAGATCGAGGAAGCCATCATGATTGCCATCTATGCGGCCTGAAGGCTGCACAGAATGAAGTGCGAGCAGGGTGGTCCACTTGCCGCCCTTACCTACTTTCGCGGAAAAATTGGCATTTCCGTGCTTCTCACCAAAGCTGTTCATATAGGCATTCAGGTACAGTTTATCGGTGTGGTCGGGCTGCTTGCTGTCGAGGTTTATCTGGCCGCTGATGGCCTCGTATCCCTGCAATACCGAAGTAGTACCCTTTGAGACGTAGATGTTGTTGACAATACTGCCAGGATAGGTACTGATACCATATGTATAGCTGAGACCAGTGATCAAGGGAAGGCCATCAACAAGTACTTGATTATAGACGCCTGAAAGACCGAGTATGCGCAGCTCCTGCGCATTGGTGATGACGTTGGTAGTCTGCGGCTGGACAGATGCCTGTGTACCGAAACATCCGGCGAGGTCGCAACAAGCGGCCTTGGTAAGCTCGTGCTTGCCTATTACCTCTGTCTTGGCAACATCGAGGGAAAGGATGGTGGCATTACCACGATCGGTGATGGTGACCGATGACAACTGTTTGGCATCGCGCTTCAGCGAGATGCTGATATAGGTGCGATCTCCTACGTTGATCGTATCACCGATATAACCATTCATAGACGCGAACAACATGCGGTCAGGTGTAGGGCAGGCCTCCAATTCGAATACTCCATTCTCGTTGGCCACTGTACCGACGGATGTGCCCAACCAACGCACCACAGCTCCGGGCAGGATCTCCCTACCCTCACCCGCTTCGCCAAAGACCTTGCCCCTGAGCGGTTGAGCACCCGCACGGGTGGCGCCAGCCACCAGGACGAGCAATAAGAATATGCGCATCATTGTGCGGTCTTTTTGCGGGAACGTTTTATCCGGTAGGGCATTTCATCCTGCGCGTCGCAACCCGGTGTGGTCTCGATGTATTTTTCTATACGCTCCTGATCAGTTACGGAACTGTGGTACACGATAGTGAAGACAGAAGTCTCTCCTGCTATATCTGTGAACTCCACCTTGTCAATGCCCTCCTGATTCAACAAGCGCTTCTTAATGGTGGGCATGTCGTTGTTGCAATGGAGATTGGTGACCTTCACTGATATTTTCTTTACTGTATCGGCAGTGGCTTGCGCCCTGGTATCTATGCTAAAAACAGTTGCGGCGCAAAACAGCGCAGCAGCCATAATGTATCTGTTCATTGAAAATGAATTTTGAAAATGATGGAAACAAAACCCTACACCGAAGTGTGACAACATACGGGGTGCGGGTATTCTACAAAAGCATTAAGTTGATCAGAGTCAGATGCGGGGAGGCTTGAGAAAGCCACGAGGATAAGACTGTGGCAGCGACTCAACAGGTGAGCTATAGACCTGGGTGGTGATGGCGCTGACCGCTGTGGGCAGAAAGGCAACGGATGCCGGAAGGACAACACAAAAAGCGCAACAGCCGCATACCTGAAAAGGATTGCAACCGTACTTGCAGGCATCATCGTGATCGCCTTCGCAACCTCCATCCTCAGCACACTCATTTGCGCAACAATCAATGGTCTCGGAGACCACAGACGCACAGGCAGGCTGCACACTGAGTGTGAGCACAAGGAGCGCGAGGATGGTACAAAGGAGTTTCACAAAGCAAATATAGGCAAAGCCGCTAATATTACTGAAGAACGATCTAGTTTTTCAATTCATTTTGTTATTTTCACATATTCGCAAAGTGCGGAAAGTGAACTGATGAACTAAACCATACCTCTATGCTCACTGCAGTACACCCCAAACTGCCCATGCGTAGTAAAACCGTCAGCCGACAGTTTTATGTAGACGCCCTTGGGTTCACAGAACTTGGCGACCCTGATTTTCAGCCCTACCTGATGGTGCGGCGCGACCTGATTGAGATACATTTCTTTGAATTTAAAAATCTGAACCCACTGGAAAACTATGGTCAGATATATGTGCGCACGGACGATGTGGATCAACTGTATAACAAGATGATAGCAGTGGGGATACCGATACATCCCAATGGTCCGTTGGAAACAAAGCCCTGGGGACAACGCGAGTTCTCATTGCTGGACCCGGACAATAACCTGATCACGTTCGGGCAGGCGGTATAGGTCGTTAAGCAGTACCTTTATAAAAACGAACCTATATGGCCAAGGAACCCACTATAGCCGCGGATGTGCTTGCCTACAACGCAGCCCAACTGACCACCGACCGCGAAATATGCGAACTGCTGTGTACAGAGATATCGCGTAACCTGCCCACGGCCGAACACAAGATATGGCACAGGCACCCTGTGTGGTTTCTTGACGGCAACCCTGTAGCCGGATACAGCAAACTAAAGGACAGTGTGCGATTACTTTTCTGGAGTGGTCAATCGTTTGAGGAGGAAGGTTTAATACCGGAAGGAAGTTTTAAGGCAGCGGAAGCGCGCTACACTTCTATAAAAGAAGTAAATAAAAAGGACCTGAAGCGATGGCTAAAGAAAGCTCAGGATATTCAATGGGATTACAAGAACCTTGTGAAGCGCAAGGGTTTGCTGGAACGGCTGAAATAGAACAACCTTCACAATCAAGGTGCATCATTTGTATTGCTCGAACCAGTCGAATTTAGACCTGATAATATTGTCTTTCTCTTCTTTTACAAAGTTGAGGTATGCCGCTGCTGCAGACGAGAACCGTTTGTTCTTGTTCCAGATAAGGTGCCAGTAGGTTTTGATGGGGAACCTACGAACGGGAACAATCTGCAGTTCGTTGTTCATCAGCTCGTTCTTGATGCCGATGAGCGGCATGACCGAACAGCCGAGCCCGGCGATAACAGCCTGTTTTACAGCCTCATTGGACGTGAGTTCCATTTTTTTCCTTGTAGCGATTTTGTTCTCGCTAAGAAACCGTTCCATTGCCAGCCTTGTACCCGAGCCGGGCTCGCGGTAAATAAGTGGTAGTTGCTCGAAAAGAGCATTGTCGTAACTGTTCCTTTTTAGCTGCATATCCATATTGGCAACTACATACAGCTTGTTCTGCATCAGTCTCACGTTTTCCAATGCCATGCCCTCGGGCAAAATTGATACCAGCGAAAAATCCACCTCGTTATTTTCGAGACTCTCCACTACTTTGGCCTTGTTGGTCACATCCATCTGTAACTCCACGCCGGGATGCAAGCGGAGAAAATCGGTAAGGAAAAACGGCATAACATACTTACCCGTTGATACAATAGAAATCCTCAGGCGCCCTGTTATCTGCCCCTCGTGCGCATGTGTCTTGAAATCCAGGGCGCTGACCCCCTCCAAGATCTGCTCGGAAGCCTCGGCCACCTCGCGGCCGAAATCTGTTATGTACAACTTGCGGCCAACTACCTCTGTAAGCGGAAGGGCAAACTGTTGTTGAAAATTCTTGAGCTGTATTGAAACGGCAGGCTGCGTGAGATGTAGCTCTTCAGCAGCCTTGGTGATACTCTCTGTCTGAGTGATCTTCAGAAACACCCGAAGCTGATTCAACGTGTAATTCATAAATCTTTTTAATGATTCAGATATTAAAGTTAAATAAAAATAAATGAAAAAGGAACTACAATTTTGCGGCACGATCTAACCGAAAAATTATAGAGCATGTTTGAAGAGAAGCGAGTA
>JBIKSN010000209.1:0-5754 GCA_044348585.1 Flavipsychrobacter sp. | reverse complement strand
AGCCTTCTAATGAGCGTTGTAGTGGCCCCAAAACAACCATTGACCGAACAATTTGTGTTCAGCGCGTCGGTGGCTGTGGCAATTGCCAATGTTTTGCAAAAAATGGTCGGTGATAACCCGGTAACTATCAAATGGCCCAACGACATCATAATTAATGACAAAAAGGCAGGGGGCATCCTGATAGAGAATGTACTACGTGGCAGCAACTGGACACATAGTGTCATAGGTTTCGGGCTGAACGTTAATCAGACAGGATTTCCTGATGAACTGTCAAATGCCACTTCGCTACAAATTGCCACCGGGAAGAATTTCGAAATCAATGCGCTGGCACGCCAGATAGGTGAACATATACTCGCCTCATCGTTGTTCCCCAAATCGGCGCAACGAATAATGGAAAACTACAACGAACTACTGTACCGAAAAGGGATGATGCAGCACTTTGAAGATAGCGGCACAATGCGTGAAGCAAAGATCATATGTGTGAATGCCGATGGCGCCATTGAACTGCGCTTTGCCGGTGCAAACCGACCAGAATGCTACCACCATGGCCAGATCAATTGGGTATGGTGACCAACTAACTAGCCAAATTTTCATGTGACACCGGTCTGCCAAAGACTTTATATGCCAGTAATGCCATCGGAAGGTGTGACAGAAGGCTCAATGCCGAAAACCAGATGGGCTGAGGGATAGTGACCACATTCACCACCTCACCGAGCGTAATTAGCGAACCAACTATAATAGCGGGCAATCGCTGCTCGCGCCCGACTACAAAGGTCGCAACGGCACCTGCAACAAACGAACAAATAGCATAATTCACCAATAAGAATACAAATTCGACGGAAGGCACCTGAGACATGTATGCCGCTATCGCTTCTTTGTTCTGCAAGTCGAGACCGGCAGGTGCCGGGAAGATCACATGGATGAGCTTTTCACCCAAGACCTGCAAAATCATACCTGACATAACGCCTGCCACAACCGGCAATACATACCTCGTTTTACGCATGAAGTAAAGTTATAAAGATTTTTGTGACGGTGAAGGGCAATATGGCTGCCCGGTTAGGAGCAATAGTTACGGGGATGTATATTTACCATGAAAATTCTATGAAATGACCCACCGTTTCCCTGCAGAATACGACCACGAAGTATATCTAAACAGCCATGCAGATCTGCAATCTGCCGGGTTCGACACTCACGGATTGTATCAGCACTATCTTCGCCATGGCAAGAGTGAGGGACGAAAGGCTAATGCAATAACATCCCGGTCTGAATTCGCCGCGGTGATACCCAACGAGGCCGAGATACTTGAAATATTGCCGGGATTTGCGCCGCTTTGTGCAGGACCCAATGTAAAATACTTTGAAACCAACACAAAAGAAGAGCTGAGAAGCCGGGCTGAAATCCTGAATGTAGCGACCGCCAACGTTCCTGATGTTCACTATTACCAACCGAACGGCGACCTGAATGCTATACGCAGTACGTTTGACTTTGTGGTGAGTGTACACGTCCTGAACAGGCAACCCGACCCGATAAAACACCTCCGGGAAATTGAAAATTTACTTTCGGAGAACGGACACCTGATGATGGTGCTACCGGACAAACGATACACATATGACCAAAAATATCCCGAAACATCGCTGACTTCGATGCTGGCGCGCCATATGGAAGCGAGGGAAAAACCGGCAGGAGAAGATTATCTGGCGAGCAGCATTATGCGCACACATGCCGAAGCCGGCGACCACTGGAAAGGAGATCACGGGCAGCCATACCCTGACCTGACAGAGAGGCTGTCAACAATTAAAGCAATTGACAACTGGAATATCAACGATCTGCCGGACAGAGAGATCACTACCAACACATTTACCCCCGATAGCTTCAGAACGCTGATACATTCGTTGAAAGGCGCGGGGTTCATTAATCTGGAAGTTGCAAGAATATACCCGACGACGTTCAACAAACAGGAATTTTACGTAATTCTGCATCGCCCATGAGGTAGTGACCCCTGGACAGGTATGTGAACAGCAAAAATGGTAGTGCGCCTTTTATCTAAATTACTGGCAACGTCTATAGCAGTTATAGCTACGTTTGTTTCGAACGGGCAGGAAAACCCACGACTTGCAGGTTTCTGCACAGACGTGAACTTTTTCGCGGGAAAGGTCATCAAACACACGCCAAAGTTCAAGCTACCAATACCCGACCAAAGCTCCGGGATAGATATAAACCTGCAGTGGAAGAAATATGGCAAGAAGGAATGGGAGCAGCGCAGGCGATATCCGGTAGTGGGGATTGGGTTTGCATACACTAACTATGGAATGGACTCGGTGTATGGTCGGCTATTCAGTATCTATCCAAATATTGAGATCCCTTTGATCACGCGCAATAGACTGCGGTGGACGTTGCGCATTGGTGACGGAGCCGGTTTTGTGACAAAGAAATACTCAAGAATACCTGACTTTGATACGATCAATAATGCCGTTAGCAGTACGCTGAACGATTATGCATCCTTCATGACTGATATCAGGTACCACCTGAACGACCACTGGGAATTTCAAACAGGTCTGAATTTCTCGCACATATCCAATGCGTCTTTCCGGCAACCCAATCTCGGCATTAATATGTACGGGGCTCATTTCGGCATAAAATACTACCCTGTCACATCAACTGTTCATCGCATAAAAAGGGAGCTGAAACCACTGAAGAACCGGTGGCTGGCGCAAATGCGTCTGACCATGGCGTTCAATGAATCGAATGCGGCGCTGGGACCAACCTACCCTATTTATCTGGCCACTGCCTATGCCAGCAGAAGGTGGATCAGCAAGAACAAGATGTTTGCCGGCTTTGATTACAGCTATCACCAACAGGTGTATGCTTACCTGTTGGATAACTCGTTTGTGCCGACGGGTACTGAAAGGCGAAATTCATACAAGGTAGCTGCAATAGCTGGAAACGAGTTTCTGCTGGGCAAAGTGGGCGTGGTACTGCAGGTAGGTTATTACGTAAAACCTAACTTCCTCTCTCAAGGTAAATTCTACCAAAAACTAGGGGGCAACTACTACTTGATACAGAAGGAAAAAGGAATAATCAAAGAAGCATACCTGTGTGCTTTTCTAAAGACGCATCTATCAGTTGCAGAACTGGCAGAATTCGGAGTAGGTATGAGTTTCTGACGTCGGAGATAAATCGCAGAACCAAAAACGATGTGCTGCCCGGAAGATCTATTGAATAAATAGAGATATCTCAACCTGTCCACCACAGGATTTATCGCCTGACGGTAAACAAAAAATAAGCCAAAAAAGACCAAACGTGCTAAAGTTCGGCACCTGCGAACGACTCTCTATCTAATCGGTATTACTATAATGCAATTACAGGGCAGAAGAAGTAGTCAGTAACATAGGCAAAATGCTAATGAAGAGAAATCTGCCTACCTTTGCACGCTATTTCTAAAGAATAGCCAAATAGCGCGTAATTTGACATAGAATAATCACTATGTTGCACTAGGTACGTGATTTGTGGTACAACATTAGAACGCATAAATAAATGAGCAAATACAAGGAATATAAAGGACTGAACATGCCTGCGATAGAACAGGAGATCCTTGCAGCCTGGAAATCTGAACGCAGTTTTGAGAAGAGTATAGAGCAAAGAAACGCAGCTGAACCTTTCGTATTCTATGAAGGGCCGCCAAGCGCCAATGGAATGCCGGGCATTCACCACGTCATTTCGCGTACGCTGAAAGATCTGGTATGCCGCTACAAGACCATGCAGGGATATCAGGTGCAGCGTAAGGCGGGCTGGGACACGCATGGCCTTCCTGTAGAACTTGGCGTAGAGAAAGAACTGGGTATCACCAAGGAAGATATTGGTGTTTCTATAAGTGTAGAAGACTATAATAAGAAGTGCCGCGAGGTAGTGATGCGGTATAAAGATAAGTGGGAAGAGATAACGGAAAAGATGGGCTACTGGGTTGACATGGGAGCACCCTATGTCACCTTTGAGAACGACTACATCGAGACCCTTTGGTGGGCTCTAAAGCAACTTCACGAAAAAGGATTTTTATATAAAAGTGTCAGTATCCAACCCTATTCGCCTGCAGCAGGGACAGGTCTCAGCAGCCACGAGCTCAACCAGCCGGGAACCTACAAGGATGTAAAAGACACAACGGTAGTGGCAATGTTCCGCCTGGCCAACAGTGCCGGCGTCTCCATGAGCGAGGCGCACCAGAACATGGTTGCCAGACTATCTGAAACAGCGTCAAACGCATGGGCCCCTTATGCCGAACGTTTCAGCGATACCCATGCAAAACCAAATGATATCCACTTCCTGGCATGGACTACAACACCATGGACACTTCCAAGTAACTGTGGTCTCACTGTAGGGCCTTCTATAGATTACGTTCTTGTGCAGACCTACAATCCGTATACACATGCACCCGCTAACGTGATACTGGCCAAAGCGCTGCTGGGAAAATACTTCAAACCTGAGGGACAGGAAAGTGATTTTTCGGTTTACAGTGGCGACTCGAAAGTACTGCCATGGAAGATCATTGCTGAATTAAAAGGAAGCGAACTTGACGGACTGCGTTATGAACAACTGCTGCCTTTTGATGGTAATACCGCAGAAATAGCAGGAGGCGACCCGTGGCGCGTGATAACCGGTGATTTCGTAACGACAGAAGATGGTACAGGTATCGTTCACACGGCACCGGCTTTTGGCGCTGACGACTACCGTGTAGGTAAGAAGAACAACATCGGTATCCTGACGATGGTGGACAAGGAAGGGAAGTTCAATGACTATACCGGTGAATTCAGCGGACGTTATGTAAAAAACTACAAGAACGATCCCGATTTCAAAGATGTTGATGTTGATATTGCAGTAAAACTTAAGCTTGCCGGTCGGGCCTTCAAAGTAGAGAAGTACGAGCACACCTATCCGCACTGCTGGCGCACCGACAAGCCGATCATCTATTATCCGCTCGACGCGTGGTTCATCAAAACAACGGCAGTAAAGGACAGGATGATAGAACTGAATAAAACCATCAACTGGAAGCCAAAAGCCACAGGCGAAGGTCGCTTCGGCAACTGGCTTGAGAACATGGTAGACTGGAACCTGAGCCGTAGCCGTTTCTGGGGCACTCCCCTGCCGGTGTGGGTATCGGAAGATGGTACCGAAACAAAATGTATCGGAAGCATAGCAGAACTGAAATCAGAGATAACAAATGCAAACTCCGTTCTGAACATCAATCAGGTAGTGTCTGATGAGACACTTGATCTGCATAAACCATTTGTAGACCAGATCATACTTGCGTCAACGAGCGGCAAACCAATGCGGCGCGAGCCTGACCTGGTGGACGTTTGGTTTGACAGCGGTGCGATGCCGTATGCACAATTGCACTACCCTTTTGAGCAGCACCCGCTAAAGGATCTGAAGAAGAATTTCCCGGCCGACTTTATAGCTGAAGGTGTGGATCAGACACGTGGATGGTTCTATACGTTGCATGCACTGGGCGTGATGTTGTTTGATAGCGTTGCCTACAAAACAGTGGTGAGTAACGGGTTGGTGTTAGACAAGAACGGCAACAAGATGAGTAAACGTCTGGGCAACGTGGTCGATCCGTTCCAGACTATAGAACAGAACAGTGCTGATGCTACCCGCTGGTATCTCATCACCAACGCATCGCCGTGGGACAGTTTAAAATTTGACCTGGAAGGTATTAAGGAAGTGCAGCGCAAGTATTTTGGTACATTGTATAACACCTAC
>JBIKSN010000208.1:0-5761 GCA_044348585.1 Flavipsychrobacter sp. | reverse complement strand
TGAGTGTGGCACAAAGTCTGGACAGCTACATAGATGGCAAACTGTATGAGGAGAGCGAGTTGTTCTTTCTGAACGAACTGTGGAACAGTTGGGACCACCACACCCGATTCTCCGATACCGACAAAGCTGCGGCACTGAAGGGCATTAATGACACGCAAACACAGGCCGCGGCATTCATCCGCAAGGCGGATAGAGTGATCATTACGTTGGGATCGGCGTTTCAGTATTACCTGAAGGAGAACGGCAAACACGTGGCCAACAATCACCGGGCACCTGCACAGTGGTTTGAGAAGCGACTGCTACCAATAGACGAGATCATAGCCGCCCTGGACAATACCATCAACAAGCTGAAGGCGATCAATCCGTTTGCGCAGGTACTGTTCACGATAAGTCCGGTGCGCCATATTCGCGACGGAGTGGTAGACAACAACCGCAGCAAAGCCAGGCTGATAGAGGCGGTGCATGATCTGTGCAGCAGACACGAACTTGCCCAGTACTTCCCGGCGTATGAACTGATCATTGACATACTGCGCGACTACCGTTTCTACGACATAGACTTTGTGCACCCCAACTACCTGGCAACGACCTTTGTATGGGAGCAGTTTGTAAAGGCCTGCATATCAAAAGAGGCAGTGCCGGTGATGCAACAGGTGCAGGAGATAATGACGGCAAGGGCGCATAGAACGCGCTTCCCCGATACAGAGGCGCACAGGAAGTTCCTGAGCAGCTATCTGAAAAAGACGGAGTTACTTGCGGCACAACACCCGGTGCTGGACCTGACAGATGAGATCAGGTATTTCAGTGGTCTTTAGGCGCGGCGGACCTTACGAGTTCCCACAATACAATACCGGCCGTTACCGATACATTGAGCGAGTGCTTGCTACCCCACTGCGGTATCTCGAGGCAGCCATCAGAGAGTTGCAGGGCGGCATCGCTGACACCGGTGACCTCATTGCCGAGAATCAGCGCGACCTTGCTGCCATCGTAAGCAGCAGATTGCAGTTGTGTACTGTTGTGGGCCTGCTCTACAGAGAGGATATGATATCCTTCTTCACGGGCGGCACGGATGGCATCGGCGACATCGGGGAAGTGCCTCCAGGATACTGTTTCGGTGGCTCCGAGTGCGGTCTTGTGAATGTCGCGATGCGGTGGCTGTGGAGTGTAGCCACACAGGTAAAGGGCATGCACAGCAAAGGCATCGCAGGTGCGGAACACAGAACCCACGTTCTGCATGCTGCGTACATCGTCGAGGATAACAATGATGGGATGCTTTTGTGCCGAGTGCGCCTGAGTGGCGTCTATGCGGCCGAGATCGTCCATTGATTTGCGCTGTATCATTGCAGTATACCGGAATTGCCGGTGCAAATGTACATCCAAAAGAGTGGAGAATCAGACAGCGTATAACTGCTCTATCTCGCGGGCATATTTCTGCTCGATGACCTTGCGCTTTACCTTGAGGGATGGTGTGAGCTCCCCAGTGTCGATGGTCCATTCTGCGGGCAGCAGCGTGAACTTCTTGACCTGCTCGGGATGGCTGAACAGCTCGTTGTATTTATCGACCTGGCGCTGCAGCTGTGCTATGGCCTCAGGCAAGCGGATCATTTCAGCATCCGAGGCCGGTTGATTAATGTCGGGGTGATGCTCGCGGAGGTATTTGCGCAGGTTAGCGAATGAAGGCACGATGAGGGCAGCCACAAACTTCTGGCCTGCACCTGTAACCATCATCTGCTCTATATAAATGCTCTCCTTCATGCGATTTTCAATGGCCTGTGGCGCCACATACTTGCCACCGGATGTTTTGAAGATCTCCTTCTTGCGGTCTGTGATCTTGAGGAAACGCCCCTCTACCCACTGACCAATGTCGCCGGTGCAGAACCAACCATCTTTGAAGGCGGCCGCGGTTAGGTCGGGGTGTTTGTAGTAGCCGATAGTGATGTTGGGGCCTTTGATAAGTATCTCTCCGTCTTCGGCTATCTTCACCTCTACGTTATCTATCAACGGACCGATAGAGCCAATACGTCTGCCATCACTCTCGAAGCGGTTGACGGAAACGACAGGAGATGTCTCGGTAAGGCCGTAACCCTCCATGATGGTGATACCAGCCGCGCTGAATATGCGCGCCAGCCGCTCCTGACAAGCAGCAGAGCCGGTGACAATAGCTTTGACACTGCCACCCAGGGCCTCGCGCCACTTGCTGAAAATGATCTTGTTGGCCAGCCACAATTGCAGTCTGTACCAGAGTGAACCCGGAACGGCATTGTCGTATTGCTTGCCCAACGCCAATGCCCAGAAGAACAGGGCCTTTTTGATGCCTTTCAACTCCATGGCCGTGTTCATGATGCGCTCGTAGACCTTCTCGAGAAGGCGGGGAACGGTGGTGAACACAACGGGTTTCACCTCTTTTAGGTTGGCACCTATGGTATCCATGCTTTCGGCATAGTAGACAGCCAGTCCTTTGTTGAGGTACACATAAGTGACCATGCGCTCGAAGATGTGGTTGAGCGGAAGGAAGCTGAGTGCTTTGTCGCCCTCGCCGGCAAACGTGAACACCGGCATAGAGTCGTGGACATTGGATGCAATGTTGCGATGGGTGAGCATGACGCCCTTGGGGTTGCCCGTGGTACCTGATGTGTAAATGATGGTAGCCAACGTATCAGGACCTATGCGTGCCGCAATGGCCTCGTCGTGGGGGGCGTTTGCTGAAGTCAGTTCTGTCCAGTGTGCAACGCCGGGCAATTTGTCGAATGAATATACGCGGGTGATGGAAGGCACTTCCTTCAATGCGTCTTTGAAACGATCGTATATCTCGGCATTAGCGACAAATACTATCCGCACACCTGCCTCGGCCAGTATGTACGTCAACTCGGCGGGACTGATAGTAGGATAGACCGGAGTGAGGACAGCCCCTGTGAGCTGCACAGCCAGATCGGTCATGATCCACTCCGGCCGGTTTGGGGAAATGATGGCTATCTTCTCCTGATGCTCGGGCTGCAGCACCGCGTTGGCGATGCCGAGGGAAAGGAGACCACCTGCCATGCGCGAAGCTGTATTCCACACATCGCTACAAGAATAGGTGCGCCAGTTGCCATTTTCTTTGGCGGCTAACATGGTAGCCGCGGGAGCCAACTCACTGCGCTGCTGTACGATATCAAATAACCGGGCTATCATACCCTAAATCTACTGATTTTTTAGATATCGGGTTTCGGTTGCATCATTCACCAAGGATGTAGCGTTCTGATTTCAGCTTCTGATCGATCAGATCGGGGTCGGCGGATTTGCGGCGGATGTCCAGCAGTTTGTAATAGGTGGAACTGAACATGCTGCTGAAAGTGGCACGGGCATTCTTGTCGTGCGGCTGATTGTCCTCCGGCACAGAAAATGACATCGTGAGATGGCCGGTAGCGGGATCGATCTGAACGATGACCCGTTTATCGGTAACTATATTCGAAGCGCGGTTATCGGACATAAGCGTGTATTCGTCCTCCTTTGTGAACTTCACGAAATCGAATATGCGCGGGTCTTTCACAATGGCATTGCGGGCGGCATCGAACTGATAGCAGTTCATTTCGTACCTGAGGAAGACCTTCTTTATACGAATGAACATGGGTGTCTTGATACGTACTGTGTCGACGAGATCCCTCCCCTTCTTTTTCCAGGAAGGGAATGCAATCGCATCAAATTCGGGGTTATACTGCTTGTTCCAAAGTCCGGTGAACCTATCGTCCTGGTCGCAGGAAAGGAACATCAATGAAAAAAGAAGAAGGAAACACAAATTTCGTGTCATGGGGGGAACGCGTGTGGTGAAGAGTAAAAATAATGAGCAATACCTTACAGAGAAGCCGGAAGTGCATGTTTTTAGTTAATTAAATACTATTACAGTACTTTGTGGGGACAAAACCAGACCACGAACAGCATATGAATGAGGCTGCACACACACCACCCGCCAAGAACAGAATAACGCTTTACATAGTACTTTCTATGTTTGCCGGTATTGCATTGGGGTATTTTCTGAATACCTATCTGGCGGACAAACCTGCCGAGACAAAAGACAGTGTATTACAACCATTCTCGTTACTGGCGGACATTTTTCTGAGGCTGGTTAAAATGATCATAGCACCATTAGTATTCAGCACACTGGTGGTAGGAGTGGCCAAACAAGGGAGCGCCCAAACGGTAGGAAGGATAGGTGGTAAGACAATGCTTTGGTTCATCTGTTTCTCTCTGATAAGTCTGGTGCTGGGCATGCTGCTGGTTAACACATTCACACCCGGCATAGCGATGCACCTGCCGCTACCCGATGCTGCAGGTAGCTCGGTAGCGCATGCCTCATTGAGTCTGAAAGAATTTATCAGTCACATATTCCCGACGAGCGTTATAGACGCCATGGCCAAAAATGAGATACTGCAGGTGGTGGTGTTCTCGCTGTTCTTTGGTGTGGCAACGGCAGCAGTGGGTGAAAAAGGAGCAATAGTGATAACCGTGCTTGACTCTGTAGCCCACATTATATTGAAGGTGACCGCCTATGTAATGAACTTCGCACCACTGGCTGTGCTGGGTGCCATGACTGCTGTGATAGGCAAGCAGGGGTTGGGAATATTGAGTACCTATTCTATGTTCATCGGAGAGTTCTATCTGGGCCTTTTCCTCCTTCTGGCTATACTCACGGGCGCTTTGTGGCTGTTTGTACGGGGGAGAGTGCCGACGTTATACAGGCACATAAAAGAGCCTGTACTCCTGGCTTTTTCAACCTCGTCGAGCGAGGCGGCATTTCCTAAGTTGATGCTGGAGCTGGAACGATTTGGCTGCGACGAGAAAATAGTGAGTTTCGTACTGCCATTGGGGTACTCGTTCAACCTGGACGGATCGATGATGTATATGTCGTTCGCATCGATCTTCATAGCGCAGTGTTATGGTATTCATCTGGACCTTGCAACTCAAATGAGTATGTTGCTGGTGCTAATGATAACGAGCAAGGGAATAGCCGGCGTACCAAGAGCATCGCTGGTGGTGATAGCCGGTACGCTTGCTACCTTCAATATACCTGAGGCAGGCCTGGCGCTGCTACTAGGCATAGACCCGCTGCTGGACATGGGCAGGGCTGCCACCAATGTTGTTGGTAACAGTGTGGCCACGGTAGCGATGTCGAGCTGGGAAGGCGGGTTGCAGCAGAAGTAACATAAGTAAGTTAATGTGTTGCTAACGTGACGTATTTCGGTGAATGATATGGACGCACAGATATATTTTTGTCTTAGTTCACTTTCACCCAGAAACTAACCAGACCAATATGAACCAATCAGCCAGAACCCTCATGGCTACATCTGCCGTTGCGGTGTTGCCGCACTTTGCGTTTGCCGCGGAAATCGCATCCGGGAGCATTGAGACCATAGCGTTTATTATTTCTATCGGTAACCTTGTATTATTAGTTACTGCACTCATTTCGATAAAGCAGTATTTCTGGCCGGGAGTGGACAGTACACCGGTCTTTCACACGGCACACATCATTTTTGTTGTTGTGTTCTATGCGGTGAGCTTACCATTTCTAATAGCCAACCGACAGTATTATGTTGAGTACGCAGACCTTGTGCCCCTATCGATACTGGGGAGATTCTTCTTTTCGGCTGACGCTACTTCTCTAATGCAATTGGTGATCGTGGCTTCGGTGGTCTTCAACATCCTGTACATCAGAAGGAGTAGAAGGGAATTTGAAAGACCCTATATGGCCGAGACGCAAGCAGAAAAAACCATAGAAAAAGAAGTTGCG
>JBIKSN010000207.1:0-5791 GCA_044348585.1 Flavipsychrobacter sp. | reverse complement strand
GTGCCGATGCTAAAACAAATGATTGTAATTATTTTCCGCAACACTTGACAAAAGTGAAAAATATTGAGTTGAAAGGCAACAATTTTAAAGCGAGCGCGAGCCGCTACATATGTAAAAAGAAAAAAGGAAGCAGTTGCTTCCTTTTTTCTTTTCGTCGGGGAGACAGGATTCGAACCTGCGACCCCCTGGTCCCAAACCAGGTGCGCTACCGGCCTGCGCTACTCCCCGAGTGGTAAAACACTCTACCGGTTATTCAACTTACTTTTTAAGTGGCGGTGAGGGCGGGATTCGAACCCGCGATACGCTTTGACAGCGTATGCCAGTTTAGCAAACTAGTGGATTCGGCCTCTCTCCCACCTCACCTATGGCCCTTTAAAAGTATGTCCCCTTATTTCTAAAGGACTGCAAAGATAAGCGAAATGATGAAACAAGCAAATGAAAATTTCAAAATTCCCATATTCTCTTTTCTGTTATCTCTTGCACCCTATATGCTGGCCATCTGCACCTTCTGCTGCAGTTCCAGCAGATTGTCCTTGTACTCAGCATCTGTCGCCATCAGGTTCTCCACCGTCTGGCAAGAGTGTATCACCGTTGTGTGGTCAAAACCACCAAAGTGATCACCTATCGTCTTCAGCGACTGCTTCGTGAATTTCTTCGCGAAATACATCGTTATCTGGCGTGCCAGTACCACCTCGCGTTTACGCGTCTTGGTCAGCAGGCGTTCATACGAAACATGGTAGTAGTCACACACCATCTTCTGTATGTTCTCTATCGTCATTTCCCTTGCGGCCGTCTTCACAAAGTTCTTCATCACTCGCTTGGCCAGGTCTATGTCTATTTCTTTCTTGTTAAGTGTCGCCTGTGCAAAGAGGGCTATCAACGCTCCTTCCAGCTCACGCACATTGCTCTGCACGTTATAGGCTACATAGCGCACCACTTCGTCCGGTATCTCCAGACCTTCCTGGCGCATCTTCACACGCAGTATCGCCTGGCGCGTTTCAAAGTCCGGTGCCTGTATATCAGCATTCAGTCCCCAGCGGAAGCGGCTCAGCAGGCGCTCCTGCATACCTTCCAGGTCGCGTGGTGCCGTGTCCGATGTCAGAATGATCTGTTTACCGTTCTGATGCAGGTGGTTGAAGATAGCGAAGAACACATCCTGGGTCTTCACCGCCGATACAAACAAATGAATGTCGTCCATGATCAGCACATCTATCAACTGGTAGAAGTGGATGAAGTCATTCACCTCATTGTTCTTAGAGTGATCTATGAACTGATTGATGAACTTCTCTGCGCTTACATACAGTACCGACTTATTGGGGTGCAATCTGCGCACCTCGTTGCCTATGGCCTGTACCAGGTGGGTTTTACCCCATCCCACACCGCCAAATACTACCAGCGGGTTAAAAGAAGTTGCACCCGGCTTCTGTGCCACGTGGATGCCTGCCGAGCGGGCTACACGGTTACAGTCGCCTTCTACATAATTATCAAAGGTGTAGTTGCTGTTCAGTTGCGGGTCTATCTGCATGCGCTTCAGACCCGGTATTGCGTATGGTGTTTTTATGCTGTGCGGATCATCCCACTTCAGCGGCATGTCCACATAGTTATTGTCTTTGGCAGGTTTGCTCATGGTACTGCCCGGCATGTTTACCGATGCAGGCTTCCTCGAGTTGCTCTCCATCATGATGCGGTACTCCAGGCGACCTTCTTTGCCCAGTACGCGCTTGATGGTCTTACCCAGCAGCTCCACATAGTGCTCTTCCAGCCACTCATAAAAGAATTGGCTTGGCACCTGCAGGGTCAGCACACTGTCAGTCAGGTTCACAGCCTTTATCGGCTCGAACCATGTCTGGTAGGTGCGCCAGCTCAGGTTATCCTTTATAATAACAAGGCACTTCTCCCAAAGCTGCTCCGCTTCGGTAAGGAGGTTGTTGTTGATAGTATTGTAAACGTGTTTATCCATGTTACTGAAACAACTTTCGTTGGTTAGTCTTGTTTTTCGTTTCGTTCAAAAGATAGCGGAGCCGACAAAGCCATTCCTATGAAACCGGTGTTTTGTTTCGTAGGGGTATTGTGAGATTCCCTTACCTAAAGTTATTGTTTTTTTTGCGAAGCCTCTACTCTGTTTTCACTATTCATGGTTCTCCGTGGCTGTTCACCAGCGGGAGGACGAAATTGCTAACAATTTGTTGAAAAAAAAAATTGTTTTGGACTTGTTTGTTTACCGAATCTTACAGAATGCATTTTCTATTCTGAGAAAATTTTCATGCAAACCATCGAAAAAAAATTTTGGAATTTTCGGACCTTATGATTACAACAGTTTTTTTACGACCTCAGTAAATAGGCCCCGTCTGAAATCCTTTACCGGCGCGTGTTCCGGGCGACAACGTTTTTCCTTTCCCCCCTAGATAGTACTAATATCTGATAATACAAGCAAACCTCGGAAAAATATTTTTTTCGATTTTTTACAACTTTTCGTGTTCCGGAATAAGTGGGCAGACATGTTGTCGATTTGGACAATTATTAGGGGGTATTTCCTTTCAGTTTTTTGCAGGAGCCCGCCACTCAGTTTGTCAGATTATTCTGCGTAATCTTGCATCACTTAATGCAGTATCTGTGGACACATATCAGAACGCTCATCGACTCCTACAACGGAGCCGTGCCATTCTCCCATTTTATACGCAATTACACCCGCCTGCACCCCAAACTCGGTAGCCGTGACCGCAAAATACTCACCACAGTTCTGTATTGCTGGTTCAGGTGCTCGTCCGGCATCATAGCGCCGCAGGCGGTAGCGCATTCCTTTGAGGTCAGGGTATTGGCCTGTCTGCGTGCTTGCTCGGTATGGGGCCCTGCTTACGACAAGCTTTTTGCCCCATTTGCTATCGCCGATACTGATGTGCCGCTCCTGCAGCCCGACAAGCTGTTCCACGAGCCACTCCCGCTGTCAGAAGGTATCAGTAAAGACCAGTGGCTCCTTTCCATGACCCGGCAACCACAACTATTTATCCGGATTATCGGCAACAAGGATCGCATCTGTAAGATATTGAATGAAAATAATATTTTATTTGAGGAAGTGTCTTCCTCCTCCCTTGCTTTACCAAATGGCAGTCCTGTAGATAAGATCCTGCCCGAGTCCGATTATGCCGTTCAGGATGCATCTTCCCAGTATACCGGCACGTTCTTTTTGCCGGTCGCCGGCCAGCAGTGGTACGACTGTTGTTGTGGTGCCGGGGGCAAGTCGTTGCTCCTCATGGCGCAGCAACCCGCCGTTCACCTCACCGTTACCGACAAGCGGGCCAGCATTATCAGCAACCTCAAAGAGCGTTTCAGCCGCTACGGTTACCGCCGTCCCGATGCCCTCGTTGCCGATGCGGCCGATGCCACCTCGCTCACCAACACCCTCGGAGCCCGTCAGTTCGATAATATAATATGCGATGTCCCCTGTTCAGGCAGTGGCACCTGGGCCCGCACACCCGAGCAGTTGCATTTTTTCAATGGCGAGGTGCAGCATAAGTTCCCGCCGCTTCAACGCGCCATTGCCGCCAATGTCAGTCGTTACCTGCGCCCCGGTGGCAGGCTCATATATATCACCTGTTCTGTATTCCGGCAAGAGAACGAAGAAGTCGTCGAACACATTGTTGCCAATACAGGTCTCAAGGTGCAGCACATGCAGCTCATAAACGGCATTTCCCTCCGTGCCGATAGTATGTTCCTCGCCGTTTTGCAATAGTTCACGGCTCACTTCCTCTGCATTCTTTATTTTTGGTCAAATATCAGTGGCCATGCAGCTATCTATGCGCGGCCTGGTTCCGGCACATCTTGTTCAGCAGTTGGCGGGCCGGCCATCACAGGTTTGGAACACAGACGTCACTCTGCCATCGGGTGCTTGCGTTTTCGTGCAGGCGCCATCGGGTAGGGGCAAGACCACGCTCATCCACATGCTCTACGGATTGCGCACGGGCTACACTGGCGCTATCTCTTTCGGCGATCTGAACATGGAACACCTTTCCGATGACCAATTGTCTGCTTTGCGTGCCAAAGAACTCTCGGTCATATTTCAGGACATGCGTCTGTTCCCTTCGCTCACTGCCCTTGAGAACATAGAGGTAAAACGCGCGCTCACCGACACTGTTACAACAGAAGATGTGCAGGTATGGCTGGCGCAACTCGGCATTGCCGACAAAGCACACGCCGCTGCCGCCACACTTTCTTATGGCGAACAGCAGCGTGTCGCCATCATCAGGGCATTGGTGCAGCCATTTGTATGGTTGCTCATGGACGAGCCCTTCAGCCACCTCGATGCTGCCAACCGCCAATTGGCTATCGACCTTATCAAAAGCGTAGCACAACGCCGCAATGCAGGCATCTTCCTCACCGATCTCGATGCCAACAACTATTTCCCATACACCCATACCTTCCTCATGTGAGCACGCGCAGGTCTTCCATATTGAACCAACTATTGCTCCTGCACACCGGGCGCACCCGGTTGTGGACAGCCTTGGCCGTTCTGGCGGCAGGTACTTTCCTGTTGCTACTCAGTGTTCTTGCCTGGTCCGATTTTGATCTGCTCATCAAGGGCGGCGGCGGCAGCGGCACAGAAAGCTACATCGTCATTGGCAAGCAGATCACCGAACGCAACATGGGCACCGCATCTGCAAACGCGTTTTCAGCTTCAGAGATCTACAAAGTGCGTCAGGCACCGCAGGTACTCGATGCCGGAGAGATCACTCCTGCCCTGTTTCCCGTTTATGCCGAAGTAGGAGGGCAACTTCCATTGCAGACAGAACTGCCTCTCGCATCCGTGCCCGATAGGTTTCTCGATGCCGTCCCGTCCGACTGGAACTGGCAACCCGGCAATCCCAACCTCCCTGTTGTCCTTGCTGCCCGCTTCCTCGATATCTACAACTATGTATTTGCACCGGGGCAGGGGCTCCCGCAATTGTCGCGTGGTTCAGTGCAGGCCATTGGCATGCGCATGAAGGCCGGCAGTGGCTCAGACGTACAGGTGTTCTCGGCACACATTTCTGGCTTTTCCGATCGGGTAGGCTCGGTATTGGTGCCGCAATCGTTTATCACCTATGGTAACTCCCGTTTTGCGGCATCTGACGGGCCTGCCCGTGTCATGCAGCTCATTCTTCGTGTTGCCGATCCCTCCCATCCTCAGTTTGTTTCATGGTTGCAGCAGCACGGCTACACCACCGAACCACAGGGATTGCAGTGGAGCCGCATGCGGGCCATAGTGCAGTCAACGGCAGCTGTAACGGGTGGGTTGGCTATATTGCTCATGGTAGCGGGTGCGCTCATATTCATGTTGTTCATAGAGCTGTCCGTCACCCGGTCGCGTTCATCATTGGTACTGCTGCATCAGTTGGGCTACAGTCGCAGGTATCTGGTTAGATTTATGGTGCGCCGTTTCCTACCTCTGGTTGCCGGCAGTTTATTGTTAGCGTTAGCGGGTACAGTGTTGGTTCAGGTAGTTGTTTCAACGCGTCTGGCGGCTGCTCAGCTTCAGTTGCCCGTGTTTCCGGGTGCTGTTGTGTGGGCCGCATTTGCAGTATGTTCGGTGCTTGTTGCTGCTACGGTTTACAGGGCCATAGTGCGGTCTGTAACTGCGGCAGAAGCGCAGTGATATTATGCCGCCTCCTCACTGCCGTTCGTGTCGTTCGCAACTTCTTTTTCTATGGTTTTTTCTGCTTGCGTCTCGGCCATATAGGGTCTTTCAAATTCCCTTCTACTCCTTCTGATGTACAGGATGTTGAAGACCACCGAAGCCACGATCACCAATTGCATT
>JBIKSN010000021.1:0-21535 GCA_044348585.1 Flavipsychrobacter sp. | reverse complement strand
ACATCAACCCTGCAACGGGCAGCGGCATACAGAAAATATTGTCTTCATCTTGAACCACGGATATGCCTCCTTTAGCGGCTATCAGCGCATTCACGGCAGCACACATTGATTCATCGTCAACCCCGACAGCAATTATATTATGACAGTCGTGGCCTACGGTCGATGCCAGTGCCCCTCTTTTTATCCCGATGTTTTTTATGAACCCCACCGAAACGGGCGTATCAGGTTGGTATCTATTGATCACTGCTATTTTCAGTATGTCGCGGGACATATCGCTCAAAATCTCACCATCAACGACTCTTGCAGGTAATTCCATACAGTTTGTGATCAACTGACCTTCAATTGCCTCTATTACTCGGATCTTGAATTCAGCCTTTTGGGTTCTCACAACAAAATCCGATGGTTTCCGGGCGTTTGTGTTGAAGTTGTTGATGTTAGGCACGGGCACTTCACCGAACTGCGCCGAACCATTTATTGCTTCTGGTTTACCGTCGATCCATGTTTCAAGGATCTGCAAACCCGACAGGTTTTCGACGATAATGAAATCCGCAGGGTCGCCAACTCGCAACAAGCCCACAGGCACTTTGTAATGCAGGACAGGATTGATACAAGCAGCCCGCAATACATCGAAGAGGTCGTAGCCCTTTGCCAATGACCGTGATACAAGGTTGTTGATATGGTTCACGACCAGTTCATCCGGATGTTTGTCATCGCTGCAGAACATAACACGTTCGGGGTGCAGGCGCAGCAGTTCGCATAGTGCCTCATAGTTTTTCGCTGCACTACCTTCACGAATGAGGATGTGCATTCCCGCCGCGATCTTGTCCAGTGCTTCTTCCAAAGAGAAACATTCATGATCCGTGGAAATCCCCGCATTTGCATAGGCAGCGGCTGTCTCGCCCCGCAGTCCGGGCGCGTGGCCATCCACAGGTTTACTAACATTGTGTGCAGCATTAATCTTGGCCATCACTTCCGGGTCATTATGCAGCACTCCCGGATAGTTCATCATTTCCGACAGATACCAGATATCTTTATCAGCAAGCAGTTCCGCTACTGTATCTGCATTTAGCGTTGCGCCCGCAGTTTCAAATGCGGTAGCTGGAACGCATGATGGCGCACCAAAAAAGAATTTGAAGGGTACTGTTTTACTGTTCTCTATCATATACCTAACGCCCTGTGCACCGCAAACGTTCGCAATCTCATGCGGATCGGAAACGGTTGCAACTGTACCGTGGATCACTGCAAGCCTTGCGAATGCCGACGGCGCCAACATTGAGCTCTCGATGTGAATATGCGCATCAACAAAACCGGGCATAATGTACCTGTCGGGTGCCGTGGCTACCTTGTTAACCGCCGTGATCTTTCCGTTATCGATCCGGATATCAGCAGGGTATATGCGTCGGTTGAAAATATCTACAAATTGTCCTGAGATGAGCATGATTATCAGTTTAGGGTGTCGAATCCGTTTCTGCTCATCTGGATCTTCATATCTATCATGTTAGCCATGAGCACCGCCTTGTTTTTTGCAATATCCGCAAATTCTCCGGCATACAAGCTATCAACAGTTTCCGTCCAAAGCTGCAACCAACGATCGAAGTGAGGTTTGTCTAAGTGCATTTTTTTATCTACCTCTATATGGCTGCGCACCGGTTGTCCACTGTAGCCGGGAGCGGCAAAAATGACCATGTCCCAGAAGTTATACATAACAGGAAGGTGGTGGTCCCAATTGCTGCCGATGATCTCGTTGAACACCGGGCCGAGAAGGTCATCCTGCCGGGCATGATCGTAAAATGTATCAACGAGTATTTGTATTTCCGCTCTGCCTTTAAGATCTTCCATATGTTGTTCAAATGATCGCAAAATTAAACAGTAATTACACAGCATGAACTGATATTGACGTGAATCAGCTAGTTTTGGCAGGAATATGTGGGATGCATACATAAAGGGATTCAAGTCATATCTGCAGCTCGAAAGGTCTATGTCAGACAATACAGTAGACGCCTATCTGCATGATATAGCGATGTTGCGGGATCATATCGCGACTGAATTCCCGGGATTGAGTGCAGAGCATATCGATACACACCATCTGCACTCACTTCTGAAGTGGATCACCGAAATGGAGTTATCCGTGGCTACACAGGCCAGAGTGCTTAGCGGTATCAAATCTTTCTTTGGGTATCTGGTCCTGGAGGAGGTGATAAGAAAAGACCCCACGGAACTTCTGGAAGCACCAAAGCTGAAACGAACATTGCCTAGTGTGTTGTCGGTGAACGAAATGGGACAATTGTTTGCTTCAATTGATCATAGCACGCCTGAAGGTCAGCGAAACAGGGCGATGCTGGAAGTGATGTACAGTTGTGGTCTTCGGGTCAGTGAACTGATAACGCTGAAACTATCAGGTCTGTATCTTGATGTTGGATTCGTGAAGGTGATAGGGAAAGGAAATAAGGAACGCCTGGTGCCTATTGGTGATGAAGCGTCGAAACAGGTTTCTCTCTACAGGGAACATGTGAGGGTGCATGTACCGGTAAAGCAGGGTCAGGAGGACTTCGTGTTCCTCAATAGGCGCGGCTCATCCTTATCGCGGGTGATGGTATTCCTCTTTCTGAAAGATCTGGCAAAAAAGGCCGGGATCACTACCAATATCCATCCTCATACGCTGCGTCATTCGTTTGCGACCCACCTTGTAGAGGGTGGGGCAGACCTCCGGGCGGTGCAAGAGATGATGGGACATCGAAGTATAACTACTACTGAGATCTACACCCATTTAGACAGGGCATATCTTCGATCTACGCTGGAAAAATACCATCCTCGGTATCGGTAGATCAAAGGTCTTTTAACATCCATAGGTCACAACCGAAATGCCCGGAATTACCCAACGGTTTATCCAGGTATCTGAAGCCGCAATTTTCGTACAGCCCCACTGCCATCTTTAATTCGGGTAAGGTTTCAAGGTACACCTGTTTGTATCCCAATTGCTTGGCAATTTCGAAACAGTTTTCAAGGAGCGCCCTCCCGAGGCCCCGTCCGCGGACATTGGGCATTATGTACAACTTCACGATCTCGGTACATCCGGAAGGCAGACCGATAGTGGGATATATGCCTGAGCCACCACATACTTCCCCATCCACTTCCAATATAAAGTAAACTGAGTCCCTGGCTTGGAACAATGCATAAAGGTCATCTGTCGTAGGGTCATAATATACTGTGCCGGGTTTGTTTGCTCCAAACTCTGTAAGTACAGAACGAATGATGGAAGCAATGATCTTGTTATCGGCCTCGCGGATCGGACGGATCAGAACTTCACTCATAGCTCCTTTGGTTTCACTCTGTCTGCCTCTTTAATATTGTAAACGCTGTTTACCTGAGTGAGGCAGGTTACAGTAAGGTCGTTGATACAGACATGTGGAGGAAGGGTAGCGCAATACCATGCGATATCGGCAATGTCTTCGGCCTGAAGTGCTTTTACGCCTGCATACATATTTTTGGCGCGTTCTTCGTCTCCCTTGAAACGAACTAGCGAGAATTCAGTTTCAGCCATACCCGGATTGATAGCCGTCACTTTTACGCCGTAGGGAAGCATATCGATCCGGATAGCCTGACTCAGTGCGTCAACTGCATATTTGGTAGCACAGTAAACATTGCCATTTTTGTAAACACCCTTGCCTGCAGTAGATCCGATATTGATGACATGTCCGCTTGCCTGTTCGCGCATCAAGGGCAGCACCTGACGGGTCATATACAGTAGTCCCTTCACGTTGGTGTCGATCATTGTTTCCCAGTCGTCAAGGCTACCCTCGTCAATAGTGGATAGTCCGGCAGCAAGGCCTGCATTATTAACAAGGATATCTATTCTGTTGACTTGTTTCTTTAACTCGTTCATTGCCGCTTCAACCTGCGCGTTATCCCTCACATCAAAACAGGCTGTGAATACAGTCACACCATATCGGGTTTCGAGTTCATTTTTTACAGCGGCAAGCCTGTCTGCACGGCGGCCGGTGATGCATACTGTGTAGCCACCTTGCGCGAACTTTTCTGCTATCGCTTTTCCAAAACCTGATGTGGCACCTGTGATAAGTATTGTTCTGCTCATTGCTTCATTATTTCTGCTGTAAATATAGTCTGTTCAAATTCTCCGTGATAGCATTCGTGTTATGCCGCATATTTTCTTATCGCCTGCATATCGGTCTGCGCTTGTTTCATTTGTGCTGTTACGTTCAAAAACTGATGTTCCAACAGTTCGGCCCGTGTGCGGATATTGGCTTTAAGAAAATTGAGATGTTGGTATTCCCTTCTTATTTCTGATTCAAGTTTTAGCCTCAGTTGCGCCATTTCTTCGTTTACTTTTTGCATCCCCGCGTTGAGGCTCAACTGATCCGGTATGTAAACAAAGTCAGCAGACATCTGTCGTCTCCATGACATCAGTATCTGTTCCATAGCGGGGCCGATTCCCGGAATTTTTGTTACCGGCAATTTGGCTACATGTGCCGCATGGCGAATACCGGCATTATACAAAGCTCTTTTTTTGGCGGGACCAATCGATGGTATCTGGTGATCTTCGATGTCGAACCTGCGCAGGTAATCGTTGAGTTGCTCGTTGTACAGTGCTTCCTCCATCGCCTTGCGTTTCTTGTCCAGTTCCTCGGGTAGGCGGCGAAACTGCATGGTCAATTTATTCAGCGACTCGAGCCCCTGCTGATAGGCCACCATGTCGGCCGGGGCGTTGTATTCCCGCAGCACTTGCTGCAGTTTCTTCTGAAGGGATTGAAATCGCTCGTTTCTGGACTTTACCTCGGCCTTTATTCTGTTTGCCCATAGCGACCACCGCAATAAGTACAATACCAGAAATCCGCCCAATAAAATTGAATAGGGAGAAACAGAAAGGAGTGCGATCCCGGCAACGCCAACGCCGATACTCAAATATGTTCTGATCTTTATTGCGCTTAAAACACCTGCCGGAATGGCTGTGGGTGGCAAGTGTGCGGGTACACTCTCGGGTGATAGTTGTTTTAGTGTTATGGGCTCGGGCCTGAATCCATTGACAAATTGTTCAATATCGCCGAGCACCATGTTGGCCTGCAGATAGCTGTCATCCAGAAAATACATGATGCCACGGTGTTTTCTGAACCAGCACCAAGGGCATTCTTCCATTTGTGCCGGATAAGTGTGAAGTGCAGATACTGTACACGTTTGCATGGACTTCAGCATAGCATCCAGTGCCGGTATCCATTCAGCGGCATTTGGACGGATGTCTGTTTCAAAGGCCTGATGAAACAACTTTACGATGTCTTCTGGAAGATCCGAGATATTGATACTATCAGGTGGTGGTGAGAGTTTCTTTTTGGTGTTGGTAAGTGAATAAGCAAATTGACGTTGTCTGATAGCTATTTCTTCGTCTATATCTGCACTACCTTTTTGCCTTCCTGCGAATGGGTGACGCCCCAAAAATAGCAGTTGGAAGAGCAGAACTGCCAGAGAAAAATTGTCTGTATTTGTAGTTCTGATGACATTCTCAAATGTAGCGCGTTTCAGCAGCTCAGGTGGGGTATAGCGGGGAACGCCCACTTCACAAAAAAAGTATTTCCCGTCCGCATGCAACTGAAATGAATCACAGTCAATAAATGCCACCATGCCCGATTTATTCAGCAGCAAGTTCCCTTCATTCACATCACCCACTACGAGTCCTCCTTCATGTAGCTTATGAAAGGCCGTTGAAACATTTCGCGCCACATGAACCAGAAAATTATAGCCTCGGTCCTGAAACATCTTCTTTCGGTCCATAGGACTAAAAACGTGGTGCAAGGGCAGGTAACCTTGCAGCTTCCGCATCACGAATCCTACTATCGTTCCACCGGCATCGCGCACCAGATCTAGCGGCCAGGCGGCATAGGTCTCGATATCTTTTGAGCGCATGGCCACCATTTGTTGTAGTTTTTGTTGCCTGTCATCGGCAGGTGGCTCGTTATAGACCTTCAGCACGAGGTCTCCGTGAGATGCTAATTCATAGACACATCCTTCACCTCCGCGACCGATCTCTCGCGACGTGATGTATTGCTCGTTATGTTGTCCGAAGTAGGTCATCGGGGACATTTGGCAGCAAGAAAAAGCGTCTTGTCGTCGTCGGTACGCTCATTTATTATGTCCGACTGAAGATAATCAGCCAGTTTCTGGTTCAAGATAGCTTTTTTCTCAGGTGTATCCGCCGCCAAAACTGACGGAAACAAACCTGCAAAGAATGGCGCATGGCCCGTTCTTAGCTCGTTGTTGAGTGCCAGCATTTGTAAACCATCGGTGAAGATCGCGATCTGAGTTTGTTGGGTTTCAGTCACTGAAATTTTAAGGTTCGTTAGCTCTGGATCATCTATCAAAAAGTTGGTCGTATTTAGGTACTCGCCATTATCAGGCCACCATACAGGCAAATAGTTGTCGTCGGTGTCTTGCCTTACAATTGCTCCATCTCCTATCTGAAAGAAAGCCGAGATTTCCGGATGTAATAGTGCTCCCAATAGGGTACACGCATACTCCGTAATGTCCTTTTCACTCTCGCTCGCCATCGTCGCCAATTCTTGAAGAACGGCAACAGCTGTGGAATGTATCAGATTTTCGGATATTGGAATACCACCGGTGATCTGATCTGTAAGTAAAACAACCATTCTGGTAGCAACAGTTTCAGCCGCCAGTGCGCCATATTCCGCACTGCCTGCTCCGTCGCATACGCATACAATCAAACAGTCGTTGGCTTCTAATGTATCGATGATCTTAAAGTGTAAGGCGTCGTCACAGGCACGCCCTGACGACAAATGCGAAGTGCCCGCTACGCTCTGACCAATACAATTCCATCTCATAATTCAGACCAGCCGCTGGGCGGAAGCAGATTTATCGTTGCACCGGGTGTTTTTGCCGATACCATTTTCATTGATGCTGACAGCCAGATGAAGAATTCGCGGAACATAAGGCCTTTCAGCTTTAATGGAGACCTGACAGAGATCTGTTTAAGTATTTCCATGTTCGCTCCTTCCACACCAATAGCGAAGAAGGCAAATGATTTGGCTGCTTCGCCTGCATGAACGGCCGCGGCTGCACGGCTCCATTCGTCGGTTGGCGCACCATCGGTGATTAATATTATCCAAGGTTTATAATAAGCGATGCCGTTTTCTTTGTATTCTTTTTTTCGACGAGTTACCATGTCTATACCCGTGAGAATAGCATCTCCCATTGGTGTGTCGCCGGTCGGGTCCAGTTCGCGGGGAAAGAAATTGGGGACTGTGTGAAATTCAGATTCAACTGTTACAGGGCCAAACGTAACAACAGCCACTTCTACCCGTTTCCGGGCAAGGGGATCGCTGAGTAGTTCGTCCTTAAAGGTCCTTACACCTTCATTCAGTTGCATAAGCGGCATTCCACTCATTGAGCCCGACGTATCAAGCAACAGAACACACGGGCACCGTGGTTCCGGGTTGTCGGCAAAATTATCGCTACCGAAAGGTATCTGCTCAAATGAAATATACTCGTCCATACTCAAAGTTAATTTTTTCTCAGGATGCGTACAAAAAGTGACCGTCAGATCGATGATGTGTGTGTGCAATCAAACATTTAAGTGCAATACCTGTCCAATGCCTCTCTATTGTGTACCTTTGTTGTCAATAACTTTCTTTTTAGCTATTGGTCCGGCATTCAACAGGTCGATGTAAATTTTTGATTGTCATGTTGTTGTGTTTAGTGACCATAGTTGATGTGGCAACTTAAATTATTAGTCAACAATCAAAGCATACTTTATGTTTAAATCATCTATTGTCGGAATTTTTCTATCCATACTGTTTTCGTCATGTGGAGACGCGGCCAACACCGCCTCAACCGAGTTGCCGGGTGCACCAATGACCCCAACTGAGGCTTCCAAATACACTAAGGGTGCTAAAATGGATCCCATTTGCGAAATGGATTGGGATACTGCCTGGGTTGAATTTACCGTGTATCAGGGAGATACGGTACGTTTCTGCAGCGAGAATTGCAAAACTGCTTTCCTTGCACGACCTGAGAAATACGTGAAATAACTGCTACTGCCGGCATGCCCGACCGGGTGTGCCGGCTAGTCTTTGTTACTTTTCTTGCCGGCGCGCAGGTTGAGCATTTCTACCAATACAGAAAATGCCATTGCAAAATAGATGTATCCTTTAGGGATACCGCTCTCAAATCCTTCCGCTATAAGCGAGACGCCGATCAGCAAAAGAAAAGACAGTGCGAGCATCTTTACGGTAGGATGTTTATTTACGAATCTGGCCACGCTACCTGAAGCGAACAGCATAATTCCCACAGAGATCACTACCGCCGCAATCATTACTTCTACGTGGCTTGCCATACCTACTGCCGTAATAACTGAGTCAAGGGAAAACACGATATCAAGGATCAAAATCTGTGTGATCACATTTGTGAAAGAATGCGATTTAGTTTTCTTTTCGTGGTGTTCATCACCTTCCAGTTTTTCATGTATCTCAGATGTGCTCTTATAGATAAGAAACAGACCACCTATTATCAGTATCAGGTCTCGGCCGGAAACGTCGAGTGTTTCCAGCATTTTTTCACTTTCAATACCGAGTAAGGCTCCAAAGTTGAACAGAGAGCCTTTGAGACGCATGACCCAGTTAATGGACAGGAGAAGCAAAATTCTGGTGAACATCGCCAATCCCATACCCACCTTCCGGGCTTTTTCCTGCTGATGAAGTGGTAGTTTTCCGGTCAGTATAGATATAAATACAATATTATCTATGCCGAGTACTATTTCAAGGACAGTAAGTGTGATCAGTGAAATCCATATTTCGGGATTAGTCAACCATTCCATTCGAGCAAATTTGTTTTGTATTGGACTGTGCAAACATACACAACCCGCGCAAACAAACCATAAAACGTCCATCGATATAATAATGCCGGTATCTTTACAACATGCTTACTATAGGTGAAGCGTTTTATCGACTTAAAGCAGAATTGACCGGGTTGTATGACGAGAGGGAAGCGGCGGCTATTGCTCATGAATTCCTTGAGTACATCAGCGGTATGAACAAGACCGACCGATTGGTACAAAAGGAACTTCCATTCACTGAAGCTCAGGAGCAGGCGTTTTATGCCGCTTCAGAAGAGTTGATGTCAGGAAAGCCATTGCAGTATGTTACCAACTTTGCCTGGTTTCTCGGGAACAAATATTATGTTGACCCTGCAGTTCTCATCCCACGACCAGAGACCGAGGAACTTGTGTTTTGGGTGGTCGAATACGCAGTACGTCTTGCTGAAAGAGGGGAAGGCTTAAAGATCCTTGATATAGGCACCGGGTCTGGTTGTATCCCCATCTCTTTAAAACAGAAGCTACCTGCAGCCTATATCACATCCTGTGATATCAGTGCCGCAGCGTTGGAGGTGGCGCGGCAAAACACAACCTCGCTTGGAGTTGATATTCATCTCATCCTATTAGACTTTTTAGATAGCACAACATGGGGCGACCTTGCGAATTATGATATCATTGTTTCCAATCCTCCCTATATTCCTGTCAGCGAGCGGGAGAGGTTGCATATTAATGTGCGCGAATATGAGCCGGCTACGGCTCTTTTTGTTCCCCATGACGATGCCTTGGTTTTTTATGGTGCGATAGCCACATTCGCAAAGACGCATTTAAGAACCGGTGGAGCCATGTTCTTGGAGATCGACAATGGGCATGCGATCGAGACCAGAGATCTTTTCAAAGATCATGGTTTTGAGACGGCTGAATTGCGAAAAGACATGTTTGGTAACGACAGAATGCTCTTCGTTGCAGGTAATTAGTACTTTTAGGAGCAGGAGCAATAAATGAAAGAGCAGGTACAAAGATATTTACCGTTTATAGTTACGTCAGCCTCGATGTGGGTGGTGCTTGCATTCATTTTTCCTCACTATAAATATTATGTCGATCCTGATGCTACTTCGTATCTCACCATATCGGCGAGGTACGCTGTGGGCGATCTCAGTCGGGCAGTGAATGGCTTGTGGGGGCCATGGGCATGCTGGCTCACAGCTATCTTGATAAAGGCAGGGCTTGCCGCTATACCCGCTGCCATTTTCGTAAATGCAATAGGCGGAGCCGGCTTTCATTTGATGTCGCAGTCGTTGTTCCTGCAGTTTCAGATTGCTCGCCGGACACAGTGGCTTTTAAATGCTGTGTTTGCCCTATTCATTGTATTTGCAGTGTTCTGGCAAACTTTCGATGATCTTTGGCAGTGCTTTTTTCTAACTTCAGTATTACGCATTTTACTCATCAACGACTTTATTGTCAAGCCCCGTCTATGGGTGTTTGCCGGGTTATTAGGTGCGCTTTCATATTTTGCCAAGGCATATTCTATCCCGTTTTTTGCGCTTAGCACCACAGCGTGTGTTTACGTGCTGACCAAGAGTAATTTGAAACAGACCGTCAAGGTTATGGCGGTTTCAGGTGGTGTGATGTTACTTTGTTCATTCCCCTGGATGGCAGCATTGCATTCAAAGTATGGCATATGGACAACCTCAACAGCAGGCGGACTGAATATGTCGTGGTATCTCGTAGGTCACCCCGAATGGAAAGACAGCATTGATATTCTTTTGCCTCCCGTGTATCCGAATAGTACCTATTACTGGGAGGATCCGTACGTTGTCAACGGGCACCTTTCTCATTTCTGGGACTCATGGTATCTCACGTTTCGCATGGTGCTGAGGCTCGGTTACAATGTTCTGTCATTTGTTGTCTGTCTGTTGGAACTGTCGGTGTTTTTCCCTTTAATATGGTTGTATGTTTTGAGCCGTTTGTTATTTCAGAAAAGGTATGGTAGTCTGCCTGTGACTGAAACGATCATATACCTGACATTTCTCCTTTTGCCTGCCGGTTACATAATGGTACATCTGGAGTCGAGGTATTTGTGGTATATGGTTCCTGTTGGGATGATTGCCGGCATTAAACTGATCGAACAAAGGTATTCAGGAAATGAACGAAAAATAGAAGGTTTTACTTTGCTTTGGGCTGTCAGTTTTGTTGTTTTCCCCATGCTTAGTATGAAGAAGTTATACAATGAGGGAGAGAGAGAGTACGCATTTGCCCAAAAGCTCACGTCGGCAGGCCTTACGGGTGTGAGCTTTGTAAGTAATTTACATCCGCGATTGTTATCCAAGATCGCTTTCTTTTCCCGAAACAGTTTTTACGTCATCAACAAACAAAAGTTAGATACAGGTGTGATCGATATTTCTAAAATGAAGCTCGACAATACCGACGTTCTGGAAAAGGAATTGGTGCGCTATAGGGTAGGGTATTACTTGCATGCTTCGAAGGCAAGCGGGAAATTGATGAACCCGGGATTTTACGACCTGTTTTACGAAAATTTGAGGGATAGTACCAATGTTATCAACTTACCTGTAGTGTTAAAGGATACAGAAAGTGGAATAACTGTGTACCTTATTGTCAGGGATTCGCTTGAGATCAACGCGAACCAACCTGCTCCCTGAACCGATCCACTTCGCCTCTGAATAGTTCGGTTCGGCGGATCGTGAAATAGCTCCCTGCTACATTGTCCGGCAAGTGTAATCGGATGTGTCCGGGATAGTCGTGAGCTAAAACTGCAAGGTCGTCAGAGGTCATTGGAAACCGCAGTGTCACACCATGCACGTCCGATTCTTTCCAGACAGCACCGCAGCCTCTGCAGCTTTTTTCATACTGGGTATTGAAAAGTTTAACGGTGTCGCCGCATTCCATTTCTATTTCCAGCATGGCGTTTCGAGCTACTATGAACTTTACGCCACCAACTGACACTTTTAGGTCAAGGAAATAAGCACCTGACGAAAAGCCAAACCTGTAAAACGAACAGAAATGATTTTTAACAGACGGTCTCGAAAGGTTTTGCCAGTCAGAGTAAATTGTATCACGCCCTTCGTTGGTCGTTCCAGAGCCATTCAGAACGGAGCCGTTGGCATCAAATTCAAGGTCGTTTCTACCGAAAGCAGGCTGCGTAATGACTACACTACCCAGCAAGGCGATATACAGTACCGTTGTTTTGGAGAGAATCACTTCCAGATATTGCGGTTATTGAAATTACGCCTGTACCACCTGCGGTGATATTGGTTGTAATGCTCAGTTTGCGTGTCTCCATTCTTGTCAACATAGGTAGAATACCACCTGCGTCGGGGAGCACAACTGAATATGACAATTGTAACCACGGTTATGGCCAGTAAAACCAGAAAAGTCCGCTTTGTATTCATAGCTGTGAAGTTGTGATCAACGGGTAAAAACCGCTGTAAACATACAAAAAAAAAGACCTTGTTGTTATTGCCCTTCAAAATATCCCCTTTCCAAAGGTTCGATCCCGCGTTAATTGCTTAAGATATTCTATTTGTGGCGTTTGCTTTTCTTGTTGCCTTTCTGAACCTCATCGCTGGTTTTCTCGTCCTGAGTTTTCTCGTTCCCGAAGAGATTTCTTAATATCGGAATGTTCTTATCGGCTCCGTTTTTATGCAATGCCGTTAAGATGATAAACAGTATGATAATCCCTAACAATGGGAAAACAACGAATGTCCTGATGCGCTTTAACATCAACGACCGTTTATTTCTGATTATTTCGTCCTGATCCAGATATCCGCGGGTTTCTATAGTGCGGATAATTACTTTATTTTTTGCTCTCGTTTCCTTTTGCCATTCGTCATATTTTTCCAAAGACCCCTGTTTGCGAAGTATCTTTCCTTTTTCAGTCAGAAAGGTGACACCTCCTTCACGCTCGGCAATGTAGTCGTTTGCTTTGAGGTAATCGATTATGTTCTTTACGGTTTGGCTTTGGAGTGCCCTGAACGCTCTTTCGTCGATGCCCTGGTCCGTCATTATTTGTTCTCGCTCGTCGCCAATAAAGTTCCTCAGTGCAATCTGCACACCTTTAGAGTCATTGAGTGTGTAGGTTGGAATAACTCTGTTCAACAACGCTCTTTCAAAATCTGTTAGCACAACTGACATACGTACGTTCTTTAGATGTTCATTTCTTGGTCAAACCTATGCATCATTATCGGGAGAGTCAATATCGGTTTTGTTATTGATTTACTATTTTAAGGGGGTATGGCTGGTAGATAAAAAGTGAATTTTTGTATGTTTGTCTCCAAACCAATCTATATGAAAAATATTTTATTTATTTTGGCGGCCATTGTTTGTTCAAATGTGTCGTTCGGTCAGAACTATTATCTTGCTACTTCGGCCGACGGTATTGAAGAATTATACATAATGTCCGTAACGTCCAACAGAAGCACGAATTCACTGGTGGTTTTCGACAGACTAAAACCTGCCGATGGAAAGTTACCTGAGTTCAGGCATAATGCAAAAAAGACCGCTGATAAGGAAACTGCGACTGAGGACTTTGAGAAACTAGGGTATTACCGTCGTAAGGTGCAGTACAGTTGTCAGGCAAAAAAATACAGGATCATGGAGATTACCTATTATGAACTTAATGGGAAAGTAATCGAGAAGACAGAGTTTGATGAGGATGATCGCGCGTGGTCAACAATACCCAAAGGCAGTCTCATTGAAGCCGAGTTCAAAAAGGTGTGCAATAAATGACACTGACGTCCGCTGTTGCCAACCGGCACCTGCAATGTGATTTTTGTTATTGGGAAAAGAAAGCAGCCAAATATTACCTTTGTGCCGTTCTGAGACCTCGGAATGGCTTATTTTATTTTAAGAATAATAAATACTAAAGATAAATGCGTAAAAAAATAGTAGCAGGAAACTGGAAAATGAACCTGAATCTGCCGGAAGGCCTGGAACTTATCAATGAGATATATAATGGTGCCCCTGCATTGAATAAAAACAAGGAGATCGTTATAGCTCCTCCTTTCATTCATATCACACAGGCTGCCAGTCAGCTTGCTAACATGGAACATGTGCACCTTGGTGCGCAGAACTGCCATCACGAAGCCTCAGGTGCATATACCGGAGAAGTATCAGCATCAATGCTGAAGAGTGCGGAGGTAGAATATGTAATTCTCGGACACTCTGAAAGAAGGCAATATTTTCTCGAAGACGGACCAATGCTTGCGAAGAAAGTGAACCAGGTACTTGCGAATGGTATGAAAGTGATTTTCTGCTGCGGCGAGCCATTGGAGATACGTGATGCGGGAACAGAGAACAGTTATGTAGGAAAACAGATTGAAGAAGGTTTGTTTCACTTGAACGCCGAACACCTCGCAAATGTGGTAATTGCCTACGAACCCATTTGGGCTATAGGTACCGGCCGCACTGCGTCGTCGTCTCAGGCTCAGGATATGCATGCGCACATCAGAAGTGTTATCAGCGCACACTATGGAGCAGACGTAGCTGCATCTATTTCTATTCTTTATGGCGGAAGTTGTAAACCGTCAAACGCCGCGGAACTTTTTGCTTGCCCCGATGTAGATGGAGGACTTATCGGCGGTGCTGCATTGAAGGCCGAGGAGTTTCTTGCGATCGTAGCAGCGATATCTGCTAATTAAAAATATTGGTAGATTTTTTTGGTGAAAAAAAATCCCACCGTATATTTGCACTCCAATTCCACAGATGGCGCGTTGGTCAATCGGCTAAGACGCCTCCCTTTCACGGAGGAATGACGGGTTCGATTCCCGTACGTGCTACAAAAGCCGCCACTACCTTGAGTTTTGGCGGCATTTGTTTTTTTATTTAAAAGCCAACAAAAACATACTCAAGTTCCCAAAGGCATTTTTTATTTTTACCTACCGCATGAAGTTGTTTTCCAAAATAGGAGGTCATTTGTTCGCTATTTATGCCATAGTTGTCTTTGTAGTCACTATGTTGTTTGTATTGCCCTTTATTTGGCTTATTTCATTTCTAAAAGAGCCGGTAAAGTCTTCATGGCTACATAAAATATTTCGGTTGTGGATGGGGATATACATGCCGGCTATTTTCTGTCCGGTTACACGCAAAGGAAAACAGCATTTCAAGAATGGTCAGAATTATGTGGTAGTGCTGAATCACAATTCTTTCATGGACATTCCGGTTTCATCTCCCTGGATCCCCGGGCCTAATAAAACACTTGCAAAATCTGAGATGGCTAAAATACCGTTATTCGGTGTTATCTACCGATCAGGATCTATTCTGGTTAACAGGAAGAACGAATCAAGTCGTCGCGATAGCATAACAAAAATGCAGGAGGCGTTAGAACTCGGTTTGCATCTTTGTTTGTATCCTGAGGGAACCCGCAATAAGACCGGCAAACCATTGCAGCCGTTTCATGACGGAGCATTTCTTACTGCTATTAAGGCGCAGAAGCCCATTATCCCCGGGTTGATCTTCAATACAGGCGTCATACTCCCGCATGGCAGAAAAATCTGGGCACGCCCCAAAAAAATACAGATCCACTTTCTGGAGCCGATAGATACAAAAGGACTTACTACTGGTAACGTTGCTGAACTTAGAGAAAAAGTTCGTAGCTTGATGGAAGATTATTATACCCAACACTTAACCTCCATCTCATGACATTTACCATTATCGGGAACGGAAATATCGCCTGGTTTATTGGCAATCGCCTGGTAGCTGCACGGCATCTTTGTAAGGGCGTTTTTGGTAGAAATCCTGTTTCTGTTCAGCGGCTTGCAGAGGCCTTGTTGTGTAACAATTATGGTGACCTTAAAGCAGCAAAAGAAGTTGAAGCGGATGTATGTTTCCTTGTCGTTTCGGACAATGCGGTATCTGAGCTGGCAAAAAAGTTATCCTACAAAAAGACTGTATTGATACATACCGCCGGTGCAGTTTCCATCGATGTCCTGCAGGGAGCTGCACCCGATATTGCAGTTCTTTGGCCGGTATACTCCATTCCGAAACAAAATCTCCCTACGCACAGAAATATTCCCATTGCGTGGGAGGCTACCTCGCCCAAAGCGGAGAAGTATGCACTGACAATGGCCCATATTCTTACAGATGTGCTGTTTGAGGCGAATTATGACCAACGGAAATGGCTACATCTGTCCGCTGTGATATGCAACAATTTCACTAATCATCTCATTGCTATCTGTGAAAGAATATGCGAGGAAAAGAAGTTGCCTTTTTCAGCTCTGGAACCAATCATAGCCCAAACATTTGAGCGATTGAAGCATTCGTCACCTGCAGCTGTGCAGACTGGACCTGCTGTTCGTGGAGACACTGCAACTATCAACGAGCAAAAGAATATGCTTGCAGCCTATCCAGACTGGAAGCAAGTATACACGGCAATCACAGACTCAATTATCAATTCTTCTCCCAAATAACTGATCTAAATATCTCATTAAATAAATCGACTGATATGGTGCTCGTTGGTGAATATAATACGCTTAAGGTAGTAAAGGAAGTAGACTTTGGCCTTTACCTGGACGGAGGCAAGGACGAAATTTTATTACCTAAAAGGTATGTCCCTCAGGGACTAAAAGCCGGTGATGAGATAACCGTTTTTGTGTATCACGATAATGAAGGTCGACTTATCGCCACCACAGACAAACCATCTGCATCTGTTGGTGAAATGGCAATGCTTGAGGTTGCCGACGTTACACCGCATGGAGCCTTTCTGAAATGGGGCATTATGAAAGACGTCTTTATCCCTGTCGCATATATGGAGCATCGTATGCGAAAAGGAGATAAGAGGCTGGTAATGCTGGTGATCGATGCCCAGACCGGAAGGGTTACCGCCACCGAAAAGATCGATCAGTTTTTGACCAATCTCGACCTTGCTGTAAAAGAAGGGGAGGAGGTGGACCTATTGATCTTCCAAAAGACTGATATCGGTTACAAGGTCATTATCAATAGCAAGCATACAGGCGTACTTCATTACAATGAAGTGTTCAAAGACCTTGAGACAGGCGAAAAACTTCTCGGTTATATCAAAAAGATCAGGCCGGGCAACAAGATAGACGTATCGCCCGGGGTAAAGGGGTACGGGCGCGTAATGAGCGAAGAGGAAAAGGTTCTGGAAGTTATTCGTAATAATAACGGATATATCCCATACAACGACAAGTCAGATCCAGAGAGCATCTACGCATTTCTTGGAATGAGCAAGAAGACTTTCAAGATGATCCTCGGCGCACTCTACAAAAAGAGATTAATAGAATTTACGCAAACTGGCACAAAACTGGTGGGGTAGACTTAGCAGATCTCTAACCCGGGATACGGGCTATGTACTTAGACATTTCCTTTATCTGATCAACAACCTGAGGATTTGTTGCCTTACAGGATTTAGCTTTGTTGAAATAAAGCTTTCCGTTTCTGAAATCTCTACGTTGAATACAAATACTTGACAGCTGAAGATAGGCCATTGCTTCATTGTCTTTGTCGGGTAAGCCGATCTGTACCGCCTTTCTCAAGTGTTCGTAAGCTTCTTTAGTATTGCCTTTTTTCTGAGCTATTGCACCGAGCTGCATATATGCAGTGCCTTCGAATTCTTTTTCGGCCATTCCTGTTTCCAGTCCTTTACGCAGTTGCGACTCAGCCTGATCGAGGTCTTCTCCCATTGTAGAGAAATTGGCCTGCAACATGTAGTAAGACGAACGTATCGGCTTGTAAAGAAGATTTGGGTACTTAACTTGCTTCAGTAGTTTCTGTGCTCCTTCCATATCCCCGCTTTCAATGTAGCCTTGTATCAGCGTCATCGGGCCAATGAGAAAGTAAGCCGTGATCATGATGGCGGCTACCAGAAACGGGATCCAGGCGATCCACCAGGTAACTTCGAATCCTAATACAAAACCAAGAGCGATAAGTCCTATTGCGATAGGAATACGATAGAAAACAAATATTTTACGAAAATTCATGTTGTCGATTGCTGGCGCAAAGATACCCAAATTTGCAATATTTTAATTGATGATGCGTATTGAAGGCTACTTTTGATTGTCGCGCCACTCGTACACCCACGACGATTGGATCATTTCCAGATGTCCCTCGTTGCAGTCTTCACGTTTGCCTTCAAAATTCGGCAATGATAGAACCCACTCTATAAGGTCGGTAAATCTGATCCTGTATATCTTATTCTCCCCAAAGTCATCGCCAAACTTTTCATAGAGTTTTAAAGCGATATCTTCGTAATCATTCCATTTTATTGGTGGTTCGTACATCTTATTTGGATAAAGTTATTTGATTGATATTATTCCCCGTGTATCAGAGACTGGTCCGGCACACACACCTCCAATTCGCCTGATCCGTTTATTAAGACACATTGGCATCCAAGGCGCGACGTCAATCTCGGGTTTTTGGCCCTGTCAATAAAGTCTTCTTCCCTGTCAGAAAGTTCGGGTACGAACTGTTCTCCCTTTTGTAGATATATGTGGCAGGTGCTACATGCACAAACCATACCGCAGTTGTGATGAAGTTCAATATTATTCTCCAAAGCTACCTCTAGAATACTTTGGTCAGGTGCAACATTCTCCAGAGTAATGGGTTCAAGACCCTTTTGCTCGAATGTGAATTTGATAGTGTACATGAACGTTACTGTAAATAAGGTCGCAAAGTTAAGCTATCAGCATCAACTTCGGTGAAGATTCTCCCATTGGGTAATAAGCATTATTTATCTTAAAAAAATAAAAGGGACCTGAATACAGCGTCCCTCTTATTTACATGTAAATTAAATATTATTTTACCATGAATCGGATCGTTTCTGCACTTGATCCATTATTTATCTGCAGCAGGTACATGCCCTCTGCCACGCCTTTCAATCGGATCGTTTCATCAACTTTATTATCATTTGTCAAAAGGTCTTTGGTATAGACGATCTGACCAAGTATGTTACTGATCCTGATCGAAACAGGATCTTGAGTGAGAACTGTACCCGTCAAGTTAAATTCACCATGGTTCGGATTAGGATTCACAGACATATGGAAACTGTAGCCTGTTCCTAATTGGGCAACCGACGTAGGATCTGTGAACGATACAGACTTCAAGGTCATTACTGCACATGGGTCGATATTGGTTACCTGACAGGTAACTATGTCTTTATCAACAAACGTATTGCTTGTAAAAGTAGATGACGTTGCGCCGGGAATAGGTGTGCCGTTGACAAGCCACTGATAAGATACCGGTACGGTAGTGCCGGAAACCAAAGCTGTAAGAGATACTGTTGTTCCCGCAGGAACTGTGGTGCCGGGTGTAGCAAATATGCTTACAACCGGTGCCGGTGCCGATGCCTGTGTATGCATAGTAATAGTGTCGCTGAGTGCAGCATCCGAAGAACGACAAACATAATTGCTGGTCATTGTGCAGTATACGTTGTCACCTTCAACAGGTATGTAAGAGTAGGTGGGCCCAGTAGCAACGTTTATACCATTCTTTACCCACATGTAAGTTGGCGCACTACCCGCAAAAGTTGGAACTGAGGAAAATGATACCAGTCTACCAAGGCAGGATGGGTTGTTTGGTCCAACCGAAATAGTTACTGCAGGCGTTCCGACAGGTGTTGTTGTCACAGTATAAGCATCTGTTACCGATATTGGTGCAGTACAAATGCCGCCTGGAGTGAGCATAAGAGACACGACGTCGCCACCTGTTGGTGAGTAAGCATAAGATGAACCCGTTCCGGCTGCGACTCCGTTTACATACCACTGGTATGCAGGTGTCGGTCCTCCGTTAACGCTAGTTGACGTAAATGTCACAACGGTTCCCTCGCATATTGTGGTTGCCGGAGGGTTAACTGCGACAGAAGGAGTAACAGGTGCAGTCACAGCAATAGTGGCGCTTCCGGACATGTTTGACGAACATGTATTGGCCGGATTGGTAGCAGACACTGTGTAAGTACCTGCCACTGAAAATGTTCCAAAACTGATTGTAGATCCTGTGCCAGGTATTGTTGCAACAGTTGATGTTCCATCAGATAAACTGTAGTTTATTCCTGAAGCAGAACCGGCTAGACCAACAGGTAAACCCGTAGTACTGCTGGCGCAGAAGCTACCGCCTCCTGTTACTGAAAATGTTGCCGGTGCTGTATTCACGGTAACTACAGAGGTAGTAATACAACCCAGAACACTGTAAGTGATCCTCGAGGTTCCTGAAGAAATACCATTTACCGTCCCTGAACTAACCGTTGCAACGGCAGTATTTGAACTTGTCCAGATGCCACCTGGTGTAGCACTGGATAGGGTAGTGGAACTAGTGGGACAAACGGTAAATGCACCGGTGAGTCCTGCAGGGATCGGATTCACAGTCATTGTTGTCGTAGCTGAATTTACTGTGGGTGTAGATACGCATCCGGTTGCATTCATTCTGATTCTTACTGTATTACCATTTGCGAGAGAACCGTTTACATAGGTTGTATTCGTGGCACCGGGAACTGTAGCGCCGTTCAATTCCCACTGGAAGGTAGGTGTTCCACCGTTTACGGGAGTTGCTGTAAAAGTAACAGTGGTTCCGGCGCAAATTGCACCTGCCGGCGATGCTGCTATCGTAACTGATGGCACCGCAGCAGCTTGCAACGATAAGGAGGCACAGTTCGTTGCTGGCGATAATCCCGCCATACCAGCCGAAGAAGTTGGACTTATATTACCTGCAGCCGAGGTCGTATTAGTTGCCTGGATCTGCACGCCGTTGACCGAGAAAAAGTCCGTCATTGAAGTTCCGCTTGTGGTAACGTTAATGGTCATTGTCGTAGCAGTTATGCCACCCAGTGTGATTGCGGTGATATTCCGACCCGGAAGGAAATTGAACGTTATTGCTGCTGCGGTATTGAATACCCAACCTGTTGGTGTACTTAGTACAAGTGAATGTGGACCTGTAGTGATATCGTTGCCCAAACCTTCAGAAAAAACGATATTACCAAGGGTGTTGAATGCCGGGGTGCTACCGTCCTGTGCACGGCTCGAACAAATGTTAGTGCCTCCCGTTCCCGGAGTTACCGTGATTGCTGCTTTTGAAGTTATCACGCTTGTAAAAACGAATGCAGCAATAAGTATAAAAAATTTCTTCATTTTATCTGTTTGTGAATTTTGAAATTTTCGAGTTTGACGCAATATTGAAAAAACATCTAAAGTTAGCCCATCAAATCGATTTGCACAATACAATATTATACATAATTAATTTCATAAATCATGATCCTTGTGTCAATCGTATTTTACTGCTCCATCACGAAATGGCACACCTTCTGTTCGGTTCCGCTGCGCAATGTGAGGATATACATACCGTTGGCCAGACTACCGTCCAGTTTGATCTGTGTTTCCAGATGTCCCTGTTTGGTGGTCACTGCACCACGGTACACTACCTGACCCAACATGTCTGTCACGTCAATATTCGCATCCTCGTTGCCAACACCGAGTGTGCCACGCACCGTGAAGATGCCCTTGTTAGGGTTAGGTAACAACCTGATGTCAGATGGCATAGTACCTGTTGTCTGTGCACCCAGGATCGTTGTGGTGATGAATATCCAGTCGTGTGTACCGATGTTAGCACATACACCACTGCTGGTCACCTGACAAGAGATGGAGTCGTAGTCGTTGAAAATAGCTGTGTAGCTACTGTTTGTTGCACCGGCAACTGCATAACCGTTCACCTTCCACTGGAACTTCGGACTAGGACCTGCGTCTG
>JBIKSN010000020.1:0-21560 GCA_044348585.1 Flavipsychrobacter sp. | reverse complement strand
TGGCAGCAAAATTTGCCATTGCCAACGAATACGACAAGATGATGAGTGCCATAGGCGCCAAGGGCACCAATGCGTTCACCTCCTTCGAGCAGACGGTGTACACCGAAGACGTACCCGCCAACGCGGTTGACAAGTTCTTCAAAGTGCAGGCCGAACGCTTCCGCAATCCGGTGTTCCGCATCTTCCATACCGAGCTGGAAGCTGTGTATGAAGAAAAGAACCGCGGACTGGACAACGACAACCGCAAAGTATCTGAACTGATGCTGGAAGAACTGTTTAAGAACCACAACTACGGCCGCCAGACAACCATAGGAACTGTAGAGCACCTCAAAAATCCGTCTCTGCTCGAGATCCGCAAATACTACGAGACCTACTACGTTCCCAATAATATGGGCATCATCCTCGCCGGCGATTTCGACCCCGATGTAATGATCAAGAAAGTAGACGAATACTTCTCCTACATGGCGAAGAAAGACGTGCCCAAATACACCTTCCAACCGGAAGCGCCTATTGCCGCTCCTATTGAAAAGGAGGTATTCGGTCCCGATGCCGAATTTGTGACCATAGGCTACCGCATGCCGGGCATACACGAGAAAGACGCACTGCTGGCCGACCTCGTAAGCCAGGTGCTTACCAATGGCCGTGCGGGTCTCATAGATCTGAACCTGGTGAAGAAACAAAAGCTGCTACGTGCATTTGCCGGCACCGATATCCTCATAGACTATGGTTACATGAACCTGCGCGGCAACCCTACCCAGGGCCAGAGCCTTGACGAGGTGAAGAACCTGATGCTGGGCGAAATAGAACACGTCAAAAAAGGCGAGTTCGATGACGCGCTGCTTACGTCTATCATCAACAACGCCAAGAAGGCACTCATGGAGCAGAACGAGAAGTATGGCTCACGGGCCTATGCGCTCATGAGCATTTTCACTTCTGAAGACGACTGGCGCGACAACGTTGCCTATGCCGACCGCCTTTCAAAACTCACTAAAAAAGACATCGTAGACTTTGCCAACAAATACTTTGGCAACAACTATGTGGTAGTATACAAGCGCAAGGGCGAAGACAAAAGCATTACCAAGGTCCCCAAACCTCCTATCACTGCCGTTGAGACAAATCGTGATGCGCAATCTCAATTCGTTAAGTCTGTCATCAATGCACCTACCGAGGCTATCAAACCTGTGTGGGTCGATTACACAAAAGACTTCAAACGTGGTTTCATAGGCCCTGCCGAAGTGCTCTATGTTCAAAATACCGACAATGATCTCTTCCGCATGTCTTATCGTTACAAGATGGGCAAATGGAACGATCGCCGTCTGGCAGTAGCCGCGCAGTACCTGCAGTTCCTCGGAACCGAAAGCAAAAGTGCGGAGGAGATCTCCAAAGAGTTCTACAAACTGGCATGTAGCTTCAATGTGCGTGCCGACAACGAATACACTACCGTGCAACTGGAAGGATTGCAGGAAAATTTCGACAAGGCTGTTACCCTGCTCGAAGACCTGCTGGCAAACTGCCGCGCCGACGAGGCTGCGCTGGCCTCTCTGAAAGCCAACCTCAAAAAGAGCCGCAACGATGCCAAGAACAACAAAGGCGCCATTATGCAAGGCCTCGTAGCCTATGCCCGTTACGGCGAGAAAAATCCTTTCAACCACGTCCTCACCGATGCCGAACTGGAAGCGCTCACCGCTACACAGCTTACCGATCTGCTGCATGGCCTTTCTGCCAGCAGCCACCGTGTGCTGTACTATGGCCCGGCCACATTGTCGGGGCTTACCGTCTCGCTCAAGACAATGCACAAGCTGCCTGCTATGTTCACGCCTGCGCCGGCAGCCACCGTTTTCAATTTCGCGTCTCAGGCACGCAACGAAGTGCTGTTTGCTAACTACGACATGGTGCAGTCCGAGATCCGCTGGGTACGCAATATACCGTTCTACGATCCCGCGCGTCAGCCTGTTATCGATATGTTCAACAACTACTTCGGTGGCAACATGGGCGCGCTGGTATTCCAGACCATTCGCGAAAGCAAGGCACTCGCCTACTCTACCAATGCATACGTAGCCGCGCCCGAAAAGCGCGAGGATCCTTACTTCATCTCGGCCTACGTAGGTTGCCAGGCCGACAAGCTCTCTGAGTCCGTCGGTGCTATGAACGAACTGCTCAACGACCTGCCCGCGGTGGAAAACAACATTCAGGCAGCCCGCATGGGACTGAAAAAAGACATCGAGACCGAACGCATCACTCAGGATGCCATCTTATACAACTACCTCGATGCCGAACGCAAAGGTCTGTCTGAAGACATTCGCAAGACAGTATATGAAGCGGCAGGAAAACTGAACTACGACGAATTGAAGAAATTCCACGGCCAGTTCCTTGCCTCCAAACCATACACCTACTGCATCGTAGCATCAGAGAAAAAAGTGAACATGGCCGAGGTCGAAAAATGTGGCGCGGTTAAAAAACTGTCCCTCAACGAAATTTTCGGCTACTAAGTAATTGCATCGTTTATTACAAAAAGAGACCCGGCCAGTAGCTGGGTCTCTTTTTGTATTGGTAGTTAAGCAAATCTCCACACCTTACTTTTCAATTCGCTTTTTCAGTGCCTCAAGATATTCCCTCTGAGACTCATCGGCCGGATACTTACTATCGGGTATCTTGGCTTCCATTTTCTGATACAACAACCGCGCTTCTTCCTTTTTATTCTGATCATAAAGTGCCAGTATCCCCTTAATGAAGTTGTACCTCAGATTAAGGATGATGAACAACTCTGCCCCACAGTTCGGATCCGCCTTCTGCAGCAGCTCATACGGAAATGTGTTTAGCTGATCCCAGTAATACTTCTTGTATTCTGTCAGCTTTTCAGGTATCAGTTTGCTGGCCAGAAAACGGTCTTCAGTGTACAAATGCAGCCCCAGCATATCCTCGGGCGCCGTGCCGGTCTCAAAATAGATAGGCGTGGCAAAAGCGGCATTCGTCACAATGTCTATGAGCTGACTGTTAGCGCGTGTTATATACTTTTCATAATTGGTAGGGGCAATGGTCCACGAAAATGTCTTGCCTGTCGCCCCTATTGGCACATCTACCGTATGTTCCGCCCACTCAAAATAAGGCGTTGTATCCGATGCCACTGCAGCAGATGAGTAGATGTTATGCCTGCGCCGGTAAACATCTTCGCTCACCCACGGAATGTCAATAGTGTTGATGTGCACCAGTGCCACGTCCGGCCTCAGACCCTCCATAGTTTGCAGGTACCATATCAGCATCGTGCTGAAATCCCCGTACGTAAAGTAGATGGCGTTAGGTTCAAAGCTGCGCAGCACCATCCGGTTGAACTGTAGCGCGAACTCGGGAAACCCGCCACGTTTCTTCCCTTCTGCAAACGCCCATTTGGCCGAATCGTTCAGGTTGCGCGCCATATAAGAGTAGGCCAGGCATCCCCACACGCTCGAAAGTTTCGCATACGGGTCCAACGCTATTATGTCGCCCTTATACGTTGCATTTATCTTTATTATCTCCTCAAATTCCCGGCTGGCCTGTATCGTCTGGTCCTTCTGCGAGTAGCGCACCGTAGCAAAACTCGGGTTGTGACTGTAATCGTACGCGCTGCCCAGGTAGTAATGCGCCTCCTGCCCCCTGGGGTTCACCTTTATGGCTTCCTTCAGCACCACAATGGCAGCAGCAAAATCACTGCCGAATTTCGCCCGTTCCTCCTTCACCATCTTTTTGCCCGAGGCAACCAGATTATCATACGTTTGGGCTGTTGCCGATTGAAACAACAACAGAATACAGGGAAGTAGGTATTTTTTCATATAAGGCTAAAAGTAGTATAATAAAACAACTCAGCTACTTGCTGCACGCTGGTACATCACTCTGTAAGTGCATACCACAGCGTGTAAACGCTGGCCTGCCCTACTCCCCTAAAATGTGAATATCTTCCTCCTGCCAAATCGATACACTGGCACACCATTTGTGCATTTATGGTATTTCCGCCGCCAGTCAAATAACAAACGATTTTCATGTGGGAGTTTTTTGAGAGTTTTTGATCACTTTTCTCCCGCACATCAACACATAACCAACTGAAGATCAACACCAAAATTGCCAGCCCACCCATAAGTTCATTTTTTAAAAACGGGAGTTTTATGCCCCCACCCATCACATAGCCGCATCCTGACATCGTCATACATTGTGGCTCCTGGGCCGACCAAACACCCGCCATTCGCTCACCCGACCCCAACCCAAACAAATTTTTTTCCAATTGTTTTGTTACTTCTGAATTTTCAACATACCTTTGCACTCCAATTTCTCATATTGCTCTTATTTTAAGGTTGCATTGGGAGAGTTGTAATCCCCGTCAAACGGGAAAAATCAATTCGTTAACACCAAAAAAAGTTCTAAATGGCTAAAGAAATCAGCGGCTTTGTAAAGCTGCAGGTAAAAGGCGGCGCAGCAAATCCGGCGCCTCCGATCGGCCCGGCGCTCGGCTCTAAAGGCGTCAACATTATGGAGTTCTGCAAGCAGTTCAACGCTCGCACGCAGGATAAAGTCGGTAAAGTGCTTCCAGTAACACTTACCGTGTATACCGACAAATCATTCGACTTCGTTATCAAGACTCCTCCTGCAGCAGTGCAGTTGATGGAACTTGCGAAGCAGCCTAAAGGTTCTAAAGAGCCAAACCGTCAGAAAGTAGGTAAAGTTACATGGGCTCAGGTTGAAGCGATCGCTCAGGACAAAATGCCTGACCTCAACTGCTTCACCCTCACCAGCGCTATGAGCATGGTTGCAGGTACTGCACGCAGCATGGGCTTCACTGTAGAAGGAACGCCACCGGAAGGCATCACTGTTAAATAATAGCCGCCGGCTCTAACAGTATTTTTTACCTTATTTAAAGAACTGACAATGGCAATTACAAAGAAAAGAAAAGCTGCAGAAGCTAAACTTGATAAAAATAAAGTATATACGCTTGCTGAAGCCGCAAGTGTGGTGAAAACAGTTAACCTCACCAAATTCGACAGCTCGGTAGACGTTCACATCCGCCTGGGTGTAGACCCTAAGAAAGCTGATCAGGCTATCCGTGGCACAGTTACACTGCCTCACGGTACAGGTAAAACAAAGCGCGTACTCGTACTTTGTACTCCTGATAAAGAAGCTGAAGCAAAAGCAGCAGGAGCTGACTACGTAGGTCTTGACGAATACGTTCAGAAGATCGACGGTGGTTGGACAGACGTTGACGTGATCGTGGCTACACCATCGGTGATGCCTAAGATCGGTCGTCTTGGTAAGATCCTCGGTCCTCGTAACCTCATGCCAAACCCTAAAACAGGCACAGTTACCAACGACGTAGCCTCAGCTGTTACAGAGGTGAAAGGTGGTAAGATCGCCTTCAAGATCGACAAAGCCGGTATCATCCACGCTTCAGTTGGTCGCGTATCTTTCGAACCTAAGAAACTGGCTGAGAACGCTCAGGAACTGATCAACACACTGGTGCGCATGAAGCCTGCTACTGCCAAAGGTACTTACCTCAAAGGCATCAGCATGGCCTCTACAATGAGCCCGGGCCTGTCTATCGATCCGAAAAGCGTAGCATAATTATAAATGTGCGAAAGCACAGAAAAGTAAAAACTATTTAATAACAATTTGAATCCGGAAAACAGAAAAGCGTAACACAACATTTTCGCATTTCCACATTTTCAAATTCTCAAATTTTTACAATGACTCCTGCTCAAAAAAATGAAGCAATAGAAGTACTCAAGGCGAAATTCGCCCAGTACAGCAACTTTTATGTCACCAATACTGAGTCTCTTACGGTAGAACAGGTGAGCAAGCTCCGCAGGCTTTGTTTCGAAAAGAACATCGAAATGCAAGTTGCAAAGAACACGCTCATCCGCAAAGCCCTCGAGAGCTTCAACGATGACAAATACACAGGTCTCTACGACTCTCTGCATGGTGTAACCGCACTCATGTTCTCTGATTCTCCGAAAGAGCCAGCAATGATCCTGTCTTCTTTCCGCAAAGAGGGCAACATCGAAAAACCTGTTCTGAAAGCCGCTATCATCGATACAGACGTATTCGTTGGCGACAATCAGCTGGTTGCTCTTACCAAGATCAAGACGAAAAACGAGCTCATCGGCGAAGTTATCGGCTTGCTCCAGTCTCCTGCAAAACGCGTTCTGGCTGCCCTCCTTCACCACCACGAAGGAAAAGCAGAAGCTACAGCAGCAGAGTAAGTTACAAAGGGAATGGAACACATTCCCGCACAAATCCGGCTTCCAAGTCCAATATAAATTTTAGAGTACGCAGTAAACAATTTTAAAAACAACAAATTAAAACATAATACAATGGCAGACGTAAAAGCATTAGCCGAACAATTAGTAGCCCTTACTGTAAAAGACGTACAGGAACTGGCTGACATTCTGAAAAACGACTACGGTATCGAACCAGCTGCTGCTGCAGTGGTAGTTGCCGCAGGTGGTGGCGACGCTCCGGCAGCTGCTGCTGAGAAGACTTCTTTCAACGTTATCCTGAAGAGCGCAGGCGCTTCTAAACTGAACGTTGTGAAAGTGGTTAAAGATCTCACTGGCCTCGGTCTGAAAGAAGCTAAAGAACTGGTAGACGGCGCTCCTAAAGCAGTTAAAGAAGGTGTTAGCAAAGCAGAAGCTGAAGATATCGCCGGCAAACTGAAAGAAGCAGGTGCTGAAGTAGAACTCGCTTAATTGTCGACTTTACATACAGTAAATATTAAAGCCCCGGGAAACCGGGGCTTTTAATGTCTTATATGTATTAAGTATCGGAGAAATTAGTGGCGGATCGCCACAAAACAATTACATCTTTTTATAGTTCAGCACACCATTCGAAACGTTCATTACCTTGCCGGTAAGCGTCACCGCCTTAAAGTAGAACACACCCTTGATTGCATCGGTATCGTTATAGGTCATCTTTAACCCGCCTGAATTACCCAAATAACTGAAATAAGTTCCTTCAGTCAGGCTGGTCTTATCGGTGACTGCGCCATAACGGCTATAGTTCTCCCATTCGATAGGATAAACATTATCAGGCCCCCATACATCACGAAGGTATAACTGAAGGATAATGTCGCTTTGCTTTTTGTAACCCATTATCACATTTGCACCGGATGTATCGAGACCAAACGTTACAGAATCAGCTTTCCAGTTACTGCCATTGATGTCTGCACTCAGCACATCATTGTTACCCCATGTAAATTCTTTACTGGTAAGCGGAGTAACAGGGTTAACTGCACCATTGCCATTGCTCTGCGGATCGGCTATGTAGTCGCCGTTGTTGCACGACACAATACCAAGGACAAATAAACCTGCCAGCAGGCTGTAGAGTTTCTTCTTCATGACCGGAAATTATCAGGCTAAAGATAGGGCAAAAAATATAATTTTGATAAACTTTTTAGGTACCTGTCGTTCATGCGTTACTCCCTGTTATTATCGATATTACTGCTCACATTCAGTGGATCGAGGTTGTCGGCACAGCAGCCGGTACGAGCTCGCATACTTGAAAAAGGCACATCAGCACCGGTCCCATTTGCAACAGTAAGGTATGGTATGGGAAACCAGGGTGTAATAGCAGGCCTCGACGGCTACTTCGAGATCCCTGCGGCATCGCCGTCTCCGTCCACAATAGAAGTGTCGTGCATGGGCTATAAAACACTTGTACTTCCACTACCCCTGTCGGGCAACACTGTGATGCTCGAACCCGCCGGCAAAGAGCTCGCGGAAGTGACCGTAAAACCACCCTATGAAAAGATACGCCGCATTCTGAACGAGACCATAAAAAACAAGCCGGCCAATGACCCTGACAAATATGACCGATACCGATGCCATATCTACTACAAAATGTTGGCCGATGCGTCCTTACCGGATTCAAATACCGCTAAAGACACCTCGGCTGATATAAAGGAATTCAAAGCCTTCGCGTCACGCCAACACCTGCTGATGTCGGAGACCTACAGTATCCGTAATTGGGAACGCCCGGGCAAACTGCAGGAAGATATCTTGGCCACCCGCTTCTCGGGCCTGAAAAAAAATGCTTTCACAAGTGTTATAACAGATGTACTACCCTTCCATGCATATACCGATTACATAACCCTGAACGGCAAGGACTATCACAACCCAGTTAGTCCCGGTTATAACCTGCACTACCGATTTAATCTATCCGACGAGTTATTGGACGGCACCGACACCATATGGGTGCTCAGCTTCCGACCCAAAGGAATAGCTGGCAACAGCCTCACAGGCAAGGTATATATCCACTCCGATGGCTTTGCTATATCACGGCTCATCGCCGCCGTAAAAGACCCCGGAATGGATCAGACAGTGCGTATAGAACAGGAATACGAACGGATCTCCTACGGTACAAACGGCTCGCGCTGGTTTCCCCGTCAGCTAAACTATGTCATTGAACGTGCAATGAAAGCCGACAAAACTCCCTACACGCTGCAAATGACCGGCCGCTCGATGATAGACTCCGTATCATGGGATGACGAAAATGTACGTTTCGATAAACGCCACACCGTTCGCCTTGCCGATGGTGCAGCTGAGTATAGCGACAGCCTGCTGAACCGCTTACGCCCCGGCAGATTGGGCGCAAAAGAACAAATGACTTATCATGTTATTGACAGCCTGGGTGCAAAGGTGAAGGCAGACAAGATAATGGACTACATGCGCAACCTGCCTAAGGGGCGCGTGTCTGTCGGCGCGGTTGATATCGATCTGATGCGTCTGCTATCCTACAACCGCTACGAAAACATAAGGGTGGGCATGGGCCTGCAGACAAATGACCGCATCCTGAAATGGGCCTCATTAGGTGGTTGGGCAGGATATGGCTTCGGAGATAAGCGCTGGAAATATGGCGGCTTTACCGAATTCTATTTTGACAAGTATAAGGAATTTGTGCTTCGTGCCGGTTATGCCGATGATCTCGGCGACCCGGGCCGCATCCATATAGCCAAAGAACTGGATAAAAATTACCTCAGGAAGTTTCTGCTTACACGCGTGGACCTCACCAAGACCTATACTGTTTCTATGAGCGGAAAATTCGGGTACTGGAGCGCTGAAGTTGCTGCTGAGGAACAGCAATTCACCCCCAACTACAACTATGCGGTTCGCATTAATGGACAAGACCATGCCATGTTCCGATCCCGAGAGGCATCAATAAATCTGCGATACGCCTATGGGGAACGTACCGCTCCGATCTTCGGCACCTACATGCGCACCGACAGCAAATACCCCATATGGTTCGGGAAGGTAACCACCGGCGAGATAAACGCCGGCATGCCTTACGAAAAATATGTCAAGGCCGTATCAGGATTGCTCTGGCGCGGGCATCTGAATCGCGTAGGCACTGAGCACCTGATGTTTGAAGCAGGTAAAATATGGACCGATGGCACACTTCCCATTTCGCGCCTGTTTGCCGGCAATGGCTTCAAATATGACGCAAGATACCTGTACTCCCTTTATGGCTTTGGCGGCATCATGACCCTATTCCCCTACGAAGTATATACCGACAGATTTGCTCAGGCCATATTCCGCCACGACATGGACTGGAAACTTTACAAATTGGAGTCTCCGGACTTTGACCTGAGTTCAGCCCCAAACATCGCTCTGCAATACGGCGTACTTTATGGAGACCTTAAAAACGTGGCAGCCCACCAAAGCATAGACATTATGATTCCGGCAAAGGGCTATCACGAGGCGGGTTTGCTGCTGAACAACCTTATCCGCCTTCGGTCACGCACCTACTACCAATCTTTCAACATCGGGTACTTCTACCCACTCAGCGTTCATGGTCCTGTGGACCTTGAGAAGAATGGTAAAATAGTGATCGGTGCATCCATAGAACTCTGATGGCTTGTATGCGGCAGCTAATATTCAACACTTTAGAGTAATTTTATCCAAATAACCAACCATTCTGATAATGAAAAACAAGATGAGCCTTAAATGGGCTATACCTGTTATGGCAATGAGCACACAGATACTGACCGGTTGCGGCAGCGGCAACGCCGACAACAAAGCGGCCAAAGCAGATACAACTATGGTGGCCGACACTTACGACGAGAACTTCGTGACGGAGGCTCAGTCGTTTGCAGACCTGCAACTGCTGCGCTACCAGGTGCCTGGCTTCCGCAACCTCACGCTGCAGCAAAAGAAACTGGCTTACTACCTGTATGAAGCAGCACTGTGCGGGCGCGACATCATATACGATCAGAAGAGCAAAGACGGCATTATGCTGCGTAAGACCATTGAGGCTGTTTACGGCACCTACAATGGCGATAAGAACGCCGAGGACTGGAAAATGTTTGAAACGTACTGCGGACGTGTGTGGTTCAGTAACGGCAACTACCACCATTACGGCAACGACAAGTTCATTCCTGAGTGTAGTTATGAATACTTCACCGGCATAGTAAAGGCCAGCGACACCAGCAAGCTGCCAAAGAACGAAGGAGAAAATGTCGACGCATTTCTTGCCCGCATCAAACCGGTGGTGTATGACCTGAAATACATGCCTAAACTTGTGGACCTGCGCCCCAACATCGATAACATCGTAAACTCTGCCAACAACTTCTACGAAGGCGTGACACAAAAAGAAGTTGAGGCCTACTACGCCAAGTTCGACACTAAGGGCAATGCACCTTCGTGGGGGCTCAACAGCAAAGTGATGAAAGAGAATGGACAGATAGTAGAAAAAACATGGAAAAGCGGCGGCATGTATGGCGCTGCCATTGACAAGATAGCAGGCTGGCTGGAAAAAGCCGCCGGTGTTGCTGAAGACTCTCTGCAAAAGGCATCGCTGGAACTGCTTGTAAAATACTATCGTACCGGTGACCTGAAAACATTCGACGACTATAGCATTGCGTGGGCAAAGAACACAGCACCGTCAATAGACGCAGTGAACGGCTTCATAGAAGTATACATGGATGCTATTGGCAAAAAAGGAAGTTACGAAAGTACCGTATCGCTGAAAGACATGGAGGGTACAAAAAAGATCGAGGCCATTGCAAAAGAAGCACAGTGGTTCGAAGACAACTCTCCGATAATGAAGGAACACAAAAAAGAAACGGTGAAGGGCATTACTGCCAAGGCGATCACAGTCATTGTAGAAAGCGGAGACGCGGCACCAAGCACGCCTATCGGCATCAACCTCCCTAATGCCGACTGGATACGCAAAGACTACGGATCTAAATCTGTTTCGCTCAGCAACATCGTGCACTCCTACAACGTAGTAGGCGCCAAGGGAGGCATGACTGCCGAATTTGCCGTGAACGACACTGTTCGGGAGAGGCTTAAGAAACATGCCGCGCTTGCATCAGATCTCCATACCGATATGCACGAATGTATCGGTCATGCTTCGGGCAAGATCAATGATGGTGTAGAAACAACAGACAAAACCCTTAAAAACTATGCGAGCTGCCTTGAAGAAGCACGTGCCGACCTCGTGGCACTCTACTTCATTATGGACAAAAAGCTGCTTGACATAGGTGTTATGCCAAGCGTTGAAGTGGGTATGGCAGAGTACGACAGCTATATCATGAATGGCATGATCACGCAGCTCACCCGCCTGAAACCGGGAGACAAGATAGAAGAAGCACACATGCGCAATCGTGCACTGGTGGCGCGCTGGGCTTACGAGAAGGGAAAGAAAGAAAACGTCATCTCAATGTTCAAGCGCGACGGCAAGACGTTCGTTCAGGTAAATGACTACAACAAACTGCGCGATCTGTTTGGCCAGCTACTCCGCGAGATACAGCGTATAAAATCAGAAGGCGACTACAAAGCAGGCAAAGCACTGGTAGAAGGTTACGGAGTGCAGGTAGATCCTGTACTGCACAAAGAGATACTGGAACGCTATGCGAAGCTGAACATGAAACCCTACAAAGGATTTGTTCAGCCACGCCTTGTACCTGTAATGAACGGCAACGACATAACAGACGTGAAGGTTGAATATCCTGACAACTTCTTCCAGCAAATGATGGAATATGGTCAGAAATACGCCTTCCTCCCTGCGAAGAACTAATACATGGTCATTTACGGAAATAAAAATAGCCTGCCAGATGGCAGGCTATTTTATTGAAAGAAGTATCAGATTTTAACGCGCTTCGGCAGTACCATTTGCCTGTGCCTGAAACATCAGTTGCCTGTACTTCTGTGAATTGGCCGAATCGCCCAGGAAGCGGTAAACATTGCTCATACTCATAAACACGTTTGGTGGCTGCACCGGACGCGCCTTCAAAGATCGCTGATAGAATTTCGCTGACTCGTTGAACATACCTTTGTTACCGTAGGAAGCACCCAGGTTAGCAAGTGCATCAGCATTATTGGGGTCGTAAGAGATGACATGTGACAGTGTTCTGATAGATTCATCAAGCCTGTTGGTGCGCAGAAACACACCGCCCAGATTCACCAACGCCTGCGTATTGAAGCTATCGAGTCTTACTGTGTTTGAGTATGAAACAATGGCAGAGTCGATCTGCCCGCCAAATTCATCGGCATAACCCTTTATCAGGTATACATCGCTATTGTTGGGCAATATCGCCAAACTGCGGTTCAGGCATTCATTAGCATTTTTGTACAGTTCTCGCTTCAGCAGCGCATCGGGCTCCTTGCTGATCATGCGTGTATATTCCACACCCATCAGGTATTGTGCGCGCCAGCTATTGGGTGCCGTCACCAGTCCGGTCTTGTACAACTCCAGATTACTGCTCCATGCTTCATTGCGTGCAACAGTTTTCACACCATACAACACACTGATAACGGTGACCACAACGAACAATGGCTTCGCAGTGGCAAACGACATATTTCCTGCATCTACCTTCAGCAACTTAGACAACAACACCACCAGGGCAATACAGAAAGCGAGTGAGCCGGTATAAATAAAACGCTCGGCCATTGTGGCGCCGATGTCTACCAACAGATTGGACGTAATAACAACCGAGAAAGCGTAAAACAGGATACAATAAGCGAAGACATCACGTTTCGCGAAGTTCTTCACGGCGTATACAGCCAATGCTATAATAACCGCTACTGCAGCCAGCGCCTTGGGGTCTGAAAAACCGATGATGGGTATCTGATTAAACGAATAATCGTAAGACAGCGGGTGTGGAAACACCAGAATGATCAGATATTTCAATTGAATGAACAAAGTAGTTGCCAGCTTCTCCGCATAGTTGGTGGCAGCCATAAGGGCATTGTTGTTCACAAGTATGCGCACCTTTTCACCATCGCTTTCAATAAACAAAGCACGCATCACCATATATCCGGCCGCTACAGCAGCATAGGGTATGGTATATTTGGCAGCCTTAGCAAGCGGAATGTCCTTCCTGAAGAAATAGACGGTCATCGGCGCTATCAGCACAAGTGCGATAGGCGTCTCCTTGGACATAAGCGCACAGAAAAACAACACAGCCGATAATATCATGTCTTTTGCCTTGCCGTCGTCAGCATACTTCATGGTCTGCAACAATGCCAGTGCCGAAAACAATAATCCCATTACCTCATCGCGGCTTTTCACACTCGCAACCACCTCGGTGTGCATGGGATGCAATGCGAACAACAACGTAATGAAGAACGGCACATACTCCGACATGCCCTTGAACATCTTGCGCAAAAGAAGGAACAGCACAACGATCTGAACGGTAAACAGTAGCAGATTGATAAGATGCCCCGTGTGCGGATCGAACCCGAAAAGGTCCTTTTCAGCAGCAAAACTCGTCAGCATCAACGGACGATAGGACGCATCATGATGTTTGAACACACCGTAATATGCAGCGTGGGTGAAGAACTCACCTATTGCGGATAAGCCCTTACTCACATTCGGATTGTCTTTTGTGAAGAACGGATCGTCCAAAGTGTACTCGTAGCCAATGACCCGTATATTCACCACAAATGAAACTATTGCAAGGATGACCAGCAATATCTTATTGGGTTTGGTGGCGATCTCATTCAGATCGGAAAGCTGTTGCACCGGACGTGTCGGCTGGCTCACCACCGGCTGAGGCTGGGACTTGACCTTTGTTTGTTTCTGTTTTGCCATAAGGGCTGAAGATATTATGTAGTTTGTTTAACAATAGTCAGAAGTTATCGCGCCCTCAACAAAATCGTAGGAGTGCGGCGTAAAAACTTCCTAATTTTATTGCCTAAACAAATATACACATGTCGTCACACTTACTGTTAATCCTGAATTTCCTGTTTTTGTTTGGCGGTGCAGCCAAGGCTCAGGTGCCTGCCAGCATCTACGATTTCAAGGTGGCCGGCCTGGAGGGTGGAACCATAGATTTTTCAAAATTCAAGGGTAAGAAGATCCTTATTGTTAACACAGCTTCGGAATGTGGCAACACACCTCAATATGCTGACCTGGAGGCGATGTACGAAAAATACAAGGACAAGCTCGTGATCGTGGGATTCCCAGCAAATGACTTCGGCGCTCAAGAACCCGGCTCAAACGCAGAGATCGCGCAATTCTGCAAGAAGACGTACAAAGTGAAGTTTCCGATGGCCGCTAAGATCTCTGTAAAGGGCTCGGAAATGGCTCCTATCTACCATTGGCTTACCGAAAAGAAGTATAATAAATACATGGACAGCGATGTAAAATGGAATTTCCAGAAATACCTTATCAACGAGAAGGGAGAACTGGTAGCTATGTTCGCACATCGCACGAATCCTTCCAGCCAGGAAGTGACCTCAGCGATAGAAAAATAGTTCGCTCAACGACATTTTCATGAGAAGCCCGGCAGATAGCCGGGCTTTTTTGTGCCCTTATAGTCATTAACACATATTATGCCATTTTTCTTTCACAGAAAATTAACTGCCAATTACAACATTTGAACAAATGGTGAAGTAACTTGCACACATTCTCGCAATATTGAATGCAATTATTATTTTAACTATAAACCATTGATTTTTTAATACAAAAACACCCATACACATGAATATCGGATCAGCTATCAAGTCAATCAGATGTAAACTGGGCATGCTTCAGTCTGAGCTTGCTGAAAAATGTGAGATCTCACAGACCGCCTTATCACAAATTGAAACAGGTAAAAAAAGGCCAAATCCTCGTACGCTAACGAAGATCTGTAACGCACTTGACGTGCCTACTTCAATCATATACATCATAGCAATGGAAGATATTGATGTACCGGTGACGAAAAAAGCAGCCTACGAACTGGTTTTCCCCTCGATCAAGGCACTTGCACTTCAAATGGTCGACTCATCACACAGAAGTCTGATAGAAGAGGCAACCGTATAACCTGTATCCAAGCTATTAAACAACATTGAACAGCCTGTTACTACTGTAACGGGCTTTCTTGTTTGCATCCTGAGAGACGGGCAAAATAGCGCACCATTCAAAAACGAATGGGCGTTGCTGTAGATCAGCAACGCCCATTTCCAACTTATCTTAGGTCACTTACTTTACCAGCAATACCTTGCCGATGTAAGCCTTGTTCTCAGTTGATATCCTGTAGACATAAATGCCTGCTGGTATTTCGGCACCATCAAGTGTTGCAGTATATTCCTCACCAGCATTGATATGATCGTTGAACACTGTTGCCACCTTCATACCTGTTGCCGCGTTGAACACATCAACCGTTGCAAACTTGCCTTCAGGTAGGTTGAACCTGATCACAGAACGTGTAGTGAACGGATTAGGGTGAGCACCAAACGATACTGTTGCGCCCTCACCGTCGCCCGAAGCAACTCCGCGTGCACTCAGTTCGGTAATTACAACTGATGCTGAAGTCGTATCACCCAGAGCATCCGTAACGAGCACTGAATAAGTGCCTGCAGACAAGCCGAACAGATTCTGCGTAGTAGCACCGTTCGACCACAGGAACGTATATGGAGCTACACCACCTACTACTGTTAGCAGCGCACAACCGTCAGAACCACCCGGGCTTGACACATGCGATCCGTAGATCGTTGCATAAAGTGTGACTACGTTCACAACTTTGGTGCCCGATACCAAACCACACATATTAGATACGGTGTAGCTGATAGTTGCTGAACCATGGCTCACACCCGTAACAACACCGGCAGCACTAACTGTTGCGAGGGCCGTATTACTGCTGCTCCATACGCCACCTGTTGATGCACACGAAAGCGATATTGTACCGCCTACATTCACCAGAGAAGAACCTGTCACGGTAGCAACTTCAGGCAGAGGATTAACTGTCATCAGTTTCGTAGCAAATGAATAGCCACAACCGTTATGCACCGCATAAGTGATAGTCGCAGTACCCTCACCTACACCAGTAACTATACCTGCACTGCTAACAGCAGCATGAGTAATGTCGGACGTAGACCAGCTACCACCGGTTGTCGAATTGAACAGAGCCGCTGTGCCTTCAACACATACTGAAGATGCACCGGTAATTGAGGTAACATCAGGGGCCGTACCAACGGGAACCAGAGCAGTTGCTGCGATCGTGCCACAACCATTGGTCACCGAGTAAGAGATAACCGGCATACCACCGGCTACACCCGTAATGATACCAGAACTGCTCACCGTTGCCGAAGATGGGTTGCTGCTGCTCCACACACCACCAGTAGTGGCATTAGTAGCCGTGATCGTCCATCCTACACAGATACTCATTGTAGCGGAAATTGGCGACACTGTAGGTAAAGGATTGACTGTCATTACCCTTGTAATGTATGACACGCCACACTCATGGGAAACGGTATAAGTAACAACTGCAGTGCCTGCCGCCACACCTGTCACAACACCAGTAGTGCTGTTGATGGTAAGTTTCACAGGATAGCTTGATGATGACCATGTACCACCTGCAATACCATTCGAAAGCATTGTGGTAGCACCTACGCATACTGTTGCCGCACCGCTGATTGCAGGAACTGTTACGCTTGAAGGATTCACAGTAAATGTTCGTGTCACCATTACGATACCACAAGTAGTGTTGTGCCTGTAGCTGATTGTAACAACACCGGCCGAAACACCTGTAACATAACCGCTATCGATATGTACTGTAGCAATAGACTCATTGCTGCTGTACCATGCACCTGCAGGTGTGGCGCTGAACAACTGAATTGTTGCGCCTGCGCAAACACTGGTCGGGCCAGTGATAGGACTTGCAATAGGCAGGATCTCTACCGTTACATCCCTCAAACCGTAAGCAGTACCGCAAGAGTTGGTAACTGTATAGGTTATTGTAGTCATACCCGTATCCACACCATATACCATACCTGCGCTGTTCACAGTGGCAATAGATGTGTTGCCGCTGCTCCACATACCGCCTGTAACTGGGCTTATGTAAGGAATTGAACTGCCGCGGCACACTTTCGCAGCACCAATGATGGAACCGGCATATGGCATTGTGTTGAACGTAACAACTTTCGTTGCCACAGATGTTCCGCAAGCGTTAGTTACTGCATAAGAAATAATTGAAGTACCATATCCAACACCCGACACATAACCGAATGAATCAACAACTGCAACCGATGTGTTACCGCTGGTCCATACGCCACCTGTACCGGTAGTAGTAAGATGTGTGATGCCGCTGCCACATATAGTAGTGGTACCTGAAATTGTACCAGCAACCGGTGGCAGACTTACTGTCACATTAACTGTAGTTACAGAAGAAGCAATACCGTCTGAGATACCAACTACGAATACATCAGATCCGGAATAACCTGTAGCAGGAGTATAGCTAAGACCCGATGGAGTGATGGCAGCGCCTGTAGACGTTGAAGTGTAACCTGCAACTAAAGTACCATGTGCAGGTGCCGCAACAACCGACCATGTTAATGGCTGGGTAGTATCAAAGTCTATCACCGCCAGACGCGTATTCATTGATATTGCTGCAGAACCATAACATACATCGATATTCTGATTATTGCCGGCAGTGAAGAACGGAGTACGGTTGTACTCGCCAAGAATACGCACCACATAGTTAGCATTGTCTGCAATGAATATACGGCCTGCGCAGTCGCGGGAAAGACCCATTGGCTGATTGAGCTGAGCAAGCAATGCCGGACCGTAATCACCACTGTATCCGATTGTATGATCACCGGCAATAGTACTAATGATACCAGCTGGATTCACCTTCCTCACGATATGGTTTGTGTATTCAGAGAAGTACACGTTACCTGCACCATCGGTAGTGATACCGTATGGATGATCCAATTTAGCTGCAGTTGCAGGACCACCGTCACCACTGTAACCGGTGATACCGTTACCGGCAATTGTAGTAATGATACCGGCTGCGTCAACTTTACGCACCACCTGATTGCCCCAATCACTGATGTAAAGGTTTCCTGTTCCGTCAGCGTGAACATTCTTCGGAGAGTTCAGCCTTGCTGATGTTGCCACACCACCATCACCCGTATAGCCCGGAATGTTTGTACCGGCAAATGTGCTGATGATGCCATCCGGTGTCACTTTACGCACTACGTTGTTGGCATTATCTGCAATAAACAAATTACCTGCACCGTCAATTGTAAGACCTGAAGGATAGAATAGACGAGCTGATGTCGCTGCTCCACCATCACCGGCATAACCGTTGGCCAGATTACCTGCAACGCGCGTGATGACACCTGAAGTGCTCACCCTGCGAACGACGTGGTTATTAAAGTCTGTGAAATACAGGTTACCAGCAGCATCAAGCACTATTCCTGAAGGATGAGACATTGTTGCGTTAGTAGCAGGGCCACCATCGCCGCTGTATCCTATAGTTCCGTTACCGGCAACTGTAGTGATAACACCTGTAGCGCTAACCTTCCTGATAACCGCATTTTCAAAATCAGCTATGAATGTATTACCATCACAATCTGTAGCAATATTGTATGGATGGCTCATTTCGGCAGCTGTAGCCGCATAGCCGTTGCCGGTGTAGCCATTAGTACCGATACCTGCGTAGGTATAAATATTAACCGATGTATTAAGTGTAACACTGAATGGCTGCGCTGGGCTGCTACACATTCCGTTGCTGACAGATATTGTACCGTAATAAGTATTCTCTGTTGCGCTCGAAGGCACAGCAACCGACATTGGTGATGACACCAGTGTAGCCCCGGTAACATTTGCAAATCCAACCGATGACGCTCCTGGCCCCCATACAATTGTATAAGTTGATGGAGTGCCGGTAGTTGTGAACGGCAGAGAAACCGAAGTTGTACCTACAAACCCAGGCGTTACGATACCAGGTGTCACTGAAGGCACAGGATTCACTGTCACCGGATAGGTCGCATATGTAGTACCGCAGTCGTTGGTAACGGCATAAGACATCATTGCAACACCAGCCGCAATACCTGTTACCTGACCTGAATTACAAGGACATGTAGTTGCGATCTCCGGATTTCCGCTGATCCAAACACCACCAGTAACAGAAGCGTGAAGCGCTATGACAGATCCTATGCAGACGCTTGAAGTACCTGAGATAACGCCCGGATCAGGAACACCATTCACTGTGACCGTCGTGGTTGCGTATGAAGTACCGCAAGTACCTGTCAATGCATAAGAAATGATGGCGGTACCGGTTGAAATGCCTGTCAATGTACCGGATGCGCTCACTGTAACAACAGCTGTGTTACCAGACGTCCAAACGCCACCTGATGTAGCTGATGAAACATACGAAGGAGTACCAACACAGAACACAGGAGCCGAAACGCTGATAGGCGCAACTTCCGGCATTGGAGTAACCGTTACAACAGCCGTGCGGTAACAACCCGATGAAAGCGTATAGGTAATTACAGCAGTTCCGGCTGAATGACCGGTAACAGTACCTGATGTAAGTCCGATAGACGCAACCCCTGAACTATTGCTTGTCCATGTTCCGCCAACGGTTGTCGAAGAAAGTGTCATTGCAGAACCTGTGCAGATCGACGAACCACCACCAGTTATAACTGCCGGCATAGCGCCCACGGTAACAGTAACAGACACACCACAAGATCCACCAACCGTGTAGTAGATCATCGCCGTTCCTGCATTAACACCGGTCACGAGACCAATTGAATTCACCGTAGCTACTGACGTGTTACTGCTTATCCATGTTCCGCCAACTGTAGCATTGTAGAGCGCAGTTGTTTGACCGGCACATACATAGGTAGAACCTGTGATTGCAGCAGGTGTTTCATTTATAGTAATTGTAGTCGTTGTGTAACATCCACCGCCAGTGCGATAGGTAATAACCACAACCCCTGCAGAAACACCGGTAACGACACCACTGGTAAGCCCAACAGTAGCTAAAGAAGTATTATCTGAACTCCAGGTACCTCCCGAAGTGGCATTACTCATTGTAGCGCTATTACCGCTACACAACGTAGTAGCGCCGGTGATCGCAGTTGTAAGTGTGTTTACAGTAACGACAACTGTCTTATAACAAGCTGACGTCAGTGAGTAAGTGATCACTACTGTTCCCGCAGAAACACCTGTCACCACACCTGTAGAAGATCCAACAGTTGCCCGTGCTGTGTTGCTGCTTGTCCAGGTTCCGCCGGAAACAGGGTATGTAAGAGTAGTAGTGGTGCCTGCACAAATCGCCACCGTACCAGATATCGCGGCAGAATTAGACAATACAGTCACTGAACTAATACTGAAGCATGTAGCCTTCCTGTAGGTAATGTTTACCACTCCGGCAGAGATACCATTTACAACACCCGTCGAAGAATTGACAGTTGCAATTGTTGCGTTACCACTACTCCATGTACCACCAGTAGCAACATTTGCCAGCGCAGTAGTTTGTCCGACGCACACTGTTGTTACACCTGTATTAGAAGGCAAACTTGGGTTAACCGTTACAGTAGTGGTCCTGAAACAACCGGTGCCGGATGTATAAGTTATGACTGCCGTACCTACCCCTACTCCGGTCATAACACCACCACTGGTGATAGTAGCCACCGATGTGTTACCGCTGCTCCAGCTACACCCTGGTGTCGCAGTAGAGAGCGAAGTTGAAGTGCCCAGACAAATAACAACTGTACCGGAAATCGCGGCAGGCAATGGATTAACAGTCACCGGCCTAACCCTACGGCATCCGCTTGGCAATGTGTAAGAAATATTGGCAACTCCCGACGAAATACCGGTAACCAAACCTGAAGAGATCATGACGGTAGCTGCAGATACGTTCCCGCTCGACCACACGCCACCCGGCGTCGTTGAAGAGAGTGTTCCGGTGCTGCCCATACATATCGTCGTCGGACCGGTTATAGGAGCCGGAGTTGTATTTACTGTAACAGTTCCGGTTATCGCACATTGTGTAGCATTGGCCCTGAAAGTGATTGTAGCAGTACCGGCACTAACTCCGTACATCGCTCCATTTCCTGAACCAATAGTCGCAATGGTCGTGTTTGAACTTGACCATGTACCTGAAATACCTGCAGTACTGTATAACTGCCCCATATTCCCCTCACACACCACTGTATTACCTGTAAATGCAACAGGAAGACCTTTCACCCAAATGTTAACAACTTTGTAGCAACCCTCAGATGAGTAGTACGTAATATTGACTGTACCCGCTGTAACACCTGTCACAATGCCCGTTGATGGATTAACCGTAGCAATGGCAGTATTCGCGCTCAACCACGTACCGCCGG
>JBIKSN010000206.1:0-5816 GCA_044348585.1 Flavipsychrobacter sp. | reverse complement strand
TTTATCTTATTGTCCAGCTCCTCCAGCCGTTGTTTGTCCCCCGTCTTCATCACCGCCTTCACCTTGTGCAGCGCCGTGGCATAGTGTTGTTGTATGGACCGGTCGGTAAAGGCCGCCACCACACTTTCCGACAGCAGCAGCGCATTGGCCTCCTCTGTGCTGAACGATACCGGCGGCAGAAAATAGCCCTGCACCACAAAGTAACCCTTCCCCGCCTCAAAGCTCACCGGCACACCCTGCTCGCACAGCGCCTTCACATCACGGTACACCGTGCGCACACTTATGTCAAAACGCTCGGCTATCTTTTCAGCGGGCACATACCTGCGCGACTGCAGCAGGGTCAGTATCCCGAACAATCTGTCTATACGGTTCATGGCAAAAAGCAATTTTCAGGTCATCACCCGCCACTACTCACGCTCCATCCCCACAAAGCTACCCACACCTCCGCAACGCTCATAGCCGCTGAAACATTTTGTGGATATGTCTTTAGATGTACTCTACCCCACTGCCCCCGCTTTCCAGGAGACAGTTGCAATGGCCCGAAAAAGTTGCGCAGATGTGCAGATTTTTTTGTTTTCTACCGGGTTGGCCGGCTTATGTTGATTATCAACGGTTTGTATTATTTGCGGGTGCTTTTCACTTCTCACTTGCTTCCGAAAACTGCGCAAAAACTTCTCACTTCTTCTCACTTGCTTCCCATTTTCTTCTCACCTGCTTCTCACCTGCCTACCTGAATCGTCCTGAAATAGGTTTACACTTTTGTCTGATAATCCTGAATTTCAGTTACAAAACCCATTGCCGATCTCCCGCTACATAAATTTCTGCCAAATCACAGAAAGGTGCAAGGACGAAAATCTATGATAGTGCAGTTTTTGGGGTATGATAGAAATTTGTTTCAGTTAAACCCTTTATCAAAACGGCCGTCTTTGCGAGGAACAAAGCGAGGCCTTCGGGTGGGTTGTGACGAAGCAATCACGCGATAATCCAGTAGTTGGAAGGTTGCTGCATTTGGTGACCTAGATACTTACGGTCGCGAGATTGCTTCGTCGCCGGCCAGCGCACTATTCCGCAGGGCTTCTCGCAAAGACGCGTTTTGTTTAATTGTGTGGTTACGCGTATCACATCTATGTGTTCGCAATTTCCGCAACAGTCTCTGCAAGAGCCGACAATGTCATATCTTCTTCCGACTTATCACCCGTTATGCCTGACAAGTAACCGTCTATAGCCGCCAACTGCGGCATCACATCGGCAAGCAGGGCGTTTAGCTCGTCCCGGCCAGCAGCAGCGATACGGTCTTCTCGTTCCATATCATCAGAGATGGCCCACTGCGGCACCCATTTTTCCAGTGACCTGAATGGCTCCGGCAATTGATTGCTATTTTCATCCTGACGATCCGGAGGCAGACATGCAATAAAGTTGTACAATAAAGGGAGTACCCTGTCGATATCAGGGTGTTCGGTAGAATAGCACATCAGGCAGTTGCGCATGACCACAAGCGGATACAAGTGTTCCCGTATCATAGTATCCATTTCGGCACCATGACCAGCCTGCCACTGAAGCACCTCTTCTTTACGTTGTCGCGGCACTGACAGATAAGAATCAGGTGCAGGCATTTGTATCAGCTCGTTACCCTCAGTATGCCCGATGCCAACAGAAAACACCAGATCAGAATTGATACCGCGCAACTCTATCATGTAGATATCCCGCCCTACCAATATGGATGTCTTAGTGTCTGCTACAACTGGTATACGTTTTGAGAAGTGAGCGTCGGAAATAGGATCGAAATGATTGCAATCTCTTTCCTTCCCCAGGCGAAAAGGAGGTTTGTTACGTGTACTCATGTGTGATGGTTTAGTTATTGGCAGATCACTCAAATATCGGAGGCTACGCCAATCCGGGGGTAAGAATGAATTTTAGACATCTCTCTCATTTTAAAAAAAAGGGCTGCCCCTTTTCCAGAGGCTGCCCTTTATTGACCAGTCAAATCATGCTAAATATTCGCAAAAACATTCTCAGCTTCAAGATAAAACGCTTCAGATTTCCCGACTTTTTGAGGCTCGAAACTAACCATTTTCAACATTGATATATATTGCCTGCAGTCAATACTCTCAAATTTTAAATTTATTGGATTCACCCTCCATTTCACTGTTTTACTTTTCTTATCAATCTCCATCAGACTCGTTAAGCCAGTAAAAAGAGGATAAAAATAGGCTGCTGGATAACGGTAGCCACATACTTGATCGGTACTATGGAATGGGACCGCAGTGTCTTTTATATCAACAGTATTAATTCTTCCAAATTTTCCGGGAAGTGAGCGATGGTAGATGTCAGGGAAATTAATAAATAGCTGATCAAAAAATCGTAATGAATCCCCGACCAGAGCCATAGATGACTTCACATAACTGTCAGTGATGACATACTTTCCATTTATCATCTTGCTTATTGATTCATGCTCCATGAGTTCATTGAAGAAGTCTACACAACGGCTTTTTTGTGAATAGATGCTTACTTTACTTAGCAGCTTCGACCCAGAGGGCAATAGATCATTGTCCTGCAAAAAAAGTAAAGGCAAACACGCGACACTAATCACGTCCTCCGCCTTAATATTTCCGCTTTCCCCGGTTTTCCAAATTACCCTGAATTTCTCGTCTAACATCTCCTTTATGAGATCGTACTTCCCCTCCTTATTCCCTTTCGCAGACTCCCTTAATTGGACATTGTTATTTCGAGCTGAACAGATCTCAGAAATACAATCGTAAAATTCAGTATCAGATCCGCTTTCGCCATTTGGGGTAATAATCTCAATCGGGATTGAAAATTGAAACTCATCCTTTCTAACTTGATATGCATCATATATGGCTTCAAAATTCGAATCCCAATAAGCCTTACATTCCGCCCATGTCTTGAAATGAACATTAAACAACTTTGAAGTAATAAACGATGCAATAGCCAGTGCATTGTGTCCTCCGTCCATGATGCCCTCGAAATCGGGTTCGGAGAAAATAATTTCAAAGCGATTTCTTTCTAAAGGTCGACACGACAATGTGGCTATCAGAATACCTTTGGTTTTCAACCAAAACAGCTCTGGACTGCTTGTCAATGTTTCTTCGATGCTTGAAGTGATGCGTCCGTCCTTTGCAATTCGAGGATTCACCTTATTATCGGCGAAATCTAACAATTTAATAAAATCTCCAGGAGAAATACTTGAGACGTACTTTACAATATTGACGCCTTCATTTGATTTTTGCAGGCTATTGTCGCTTTGAAGCCTGATAATTAAGTTGTTCTTTTTCATTGAAAATATTTTTTGCGAACGAAGTGAAAAAAAATGCAAAAAATATTATGAGGAAAACCTACAGGCCGTTCAACCATATAACTTCTCAGTCATAATACCTTCTGTCTTTCCAGACAGTAGTCCACTTATCCAAGCGGACAGCACCTTCCAGCGCTAAAACAAAAGTAAGCAGTTGAAATTTCATAGACAAATAATTTTTCTCGATCAAAACAAATCATCAAGTCTTAACGCGGACAAATAAAAGATGCGAACGGATAAATGATGCGCCAGCTTGCCTTCGTCAAAGAAATCAAAAGCCACGTTGTCAGACAATAAATCGACGAGCGAATTTTTATTCCGCTAATTCTAAGATCATCTCTTATCTCTCCCGTCGGCCCGAGAAACTGATACTAATATGGTGGACAGTAACCACACAAAAAAACCGGCACGTTTCCGTGCCGGTCGTTCTGTAAAACGTGTTTGCTTATTCCCACTCAATGGTAGCCGGTGGTTTTGAGCTGATGTCGTACACCACACGGTTGATACCTTTTACACGGTTGATAATGTCGTTGGAGATGCGTGCCAGCAGGTCGTAAGGCAGGTGTGCCCAGTCGGCGGTCATACCGTCTACGCTGGTAACGGCACGCAGAGCCACGGTAAATTCGTAGGTGCGCTCGTCGCCCATTACGCCCACGCTCTGCACGGGCAGCAATATGGCGCCGGCCTGCCACACTTCTTTATACATGCCACTGTCGCGCAGGTGCTGTATGTAGATGGCGTCGGCTTCTTGCAGCATCTTCACTTTCTCTTCGCTCACGGCACCCAGTATGCGGATACCCATGCCCGGACCGGGGAACGGATGACGGCCAATGAACAACTCGTCTATACCCAGTTCGCGACCCACACGGCGCACCTCGTCTTTGAAGAGCATGCGCAGCGGCTCTATGAGCGATAGATGCATCTTCTCGGGCAGGCCACCCACGTTGTGGTGACTCTTGATAGTAGCCGAAGGGCCATGCACCGACATAGACTCGATCACATCGGGGTATATGGTACCCTGTCCCAGGAAGCTGACATCGGTGAGTTTCAGTGCCTCTTCGTTGAATACATCGATGAATCCCTTACCAATGATCTTGCGCTTCTTCTCGGGATCGGTAACACCGTCCAGCTCAGCATAGAAGCGCTGGCGGGCGTCAATCCCCTTGGTGTTGAGACCCAGGTGTTTGTAGCCGTCCAGCACCTGCTGAAACTCGTCTTTGCGCAGCAGGCCGTTGTCTACAAATATGCAGTAGAGGTTGTCGCCAATAGCCTTGTGAATGAGCGTTGCCGCCACGGTAGAGTCTACCCCACCACTCAGCGCCATGACCACCTTTTTGTTGCCGGCCTGCTGTTTGATGCGTTCTACTGTCTCGTGAATGAAGGCCGCGGGTGTCCAGTCCTGGCGCACACCGCAGATGTCTACCACAAAGTTCTTGAGGAGCTGTCCGCCATCGGTAGAGTGTGTTACCTCGGGGTGGAACTGAATGGCATATACCGGGTTGGGCGCATAGGCTGCGCTTGCCTTGTAGGCAGCCACAGGTATGGCCTCGGTGCGGGCAATGACGGTGAAGTCGGCCGGAAGATGTTTGATGGTATCGCTATGGCTCATCCATACCTGCGAGCCCGTGCTGATGGTAGCAAGGAGCGGATCGGCCACCACATCCTGCAGGTGCGCACGGCCATACTCGCGGTGACTCGACTTGCCTACCTCGCCGCCCGACTGCTTTGCCAGCAACTGCGCGCCATAACAAATGGCCAGCAGTGGCAGTTTGGCCGCCATAGCCGCTATATCGGGGTTGGGCGCGTTGGGGTCGTTGACAGAGAACGGACTGCCCGAAAGGATGATGCCCTTCAGATGATCGTCGTACACAACGGGTTTGGTGCAAGGCTGGATCTCGCAGTACACATTGAGCTCGCGCACGCGGCGGGCTATAAGCTGTGTGAACTGGGAGCCAAAGTCGAGGATGAGAATCTTATCGTTCATTGTAGTATTGTATGTATCGATCCCCGCACGTAGCGGGGATCGGTGAATGTGTAAAGCAGTGGCAGTATTAAGCCTGGCCGGGAGGCATACCGAAATTGAATGGTACTGCCGGTGTTTCCTGGTCTTTGATGTTGCCGTGCTGGCTCTCGAAACGTTTTACGTTGTCGATGAGCGCGCGCATGAGGCGCTTGGCGTGCTGAGGGGTCATCACAATGCGTGATTTCACTTTTGCCTTAGGCACATTCGGCATCACGTTCACGAAGTCTATCACAAATTCGGCGAAAGAGTGGGTGATGATGGCAAGGTTGGCATATTCGCCATCCGCCATTTCTTCAGAAAGTTCTATGTTAAGCTGTTGTTCGGGGTTCTGCTGTTCAGACATGTTTTTAATTTTTTTAGTGCTTGATTGTTTTATCAGGTTACGCCTGCGAAATTAGGCCAATTTCGGGGAAATGAAAGGAGCAAAATGAGGGAATGAAGAAAAGACGAACATGAATATATGTTACATATACCGGCAAA
>JBIKSN010000205.1:0-5832 GCA_044348585.1 Flavipsychrobacter sp. | reverse complement strand
CTCTGATCTCCGACTCCTTTATCGTTTTACCAACCACATCCGCTCCAAAACCTATCTCCACTCGCTGTAGCGTCAACTCATCCTCCGGCATAATTTTCCTGACACGGGTTGGACTGTTCTCATCCAAGTAATGCTTGAATGCGGTTACCTGCTCGTCCGTACCGATTACAAACAAAGTATCATCCGGATAAACACGCTCGGTTCTGTCGGGTGCTTGAATCGTAAATTCTCCCCTTTTTATCATCGCTATGTTTACTCCATAATCTTCTCTCAGGTGCAACTCCATCAGCATAAGCCCCGCACCTTTAAAATCAGGCGACACTATAAAGTTGGTAATATGAGCATCCCAAGGAGTAAGATGCGCGCCACTATCCCGTTTGTCCTGTTGTTCCTTTTCATTGAGATTCGACATAAAACGCCCTTCAACCCATGTACTCACCTTTTGAAGATGTTTGTAATTGATCACCAGCAAAGCAAGGGAAACAGCCAGGAGACAAAGTGCGACAACATAGGAAACGATGTAGTGAACCAGGAAGCCCATTAGTACCAACGTTATCACAAACCGTACCAGTTGCAACACGATCATAGGCCCCCGATAATACCTATTTGTCCACAGTCTCGTGGCGGTATCCGGCATAATTCGTCTAATTGAAAGTGACCATAAAAACGGAGACATTACCAATAATGCCGCACCACCTACCAATGCACGCATCAAAGGCGTGTCCGAATTGTATAATACTGCCGGAAGTACCAACTTTGAAGTAATTAGTACCCCCCCTATCACTACAACCGAATAGACAAATACCTGAATGACATAATTAATGATATACCTTGTCCAGTCACTGGTGGGCTTAACAGCCTGTCCCTCAGAACTGTATTTATCAACAGCATCCTTCCACTTATCAGGTAAACGACGTTCTAAGAAAAGAAAAACACTACCCGATGCCTTTATCATATAGGGTGTGGTGAACGTAGTGACAGCCGACACCAAAACCGCAATGGGATAGAGTTGCGGACTGGTCAGCCCCATGGCCAGCCCCATAGTGGCAATGATGAACGAAAATTCACCTATCTGAGAAAGACTCATCCCAGTTTGTACCGATATCTTGAGTGGCTGCCTCGAAAGCAGCGCACCGATCATGGTACTCAATGGCTGACCGATAAGCACAAGCAATGTGATACCGATGATCTGTGTCCAGTACTGTGGCACAACAGCAAGATCTATCATCATGCCGACGGACACAAAAAAAATAGCACCGAACAATTCTTTTATCGCCGTTGTGTGATGCTCGATTTTGCTACCAAAGGGTGTTTCAGCTAAAATAGACCCCATGATAAACGCACCCAAAGCCGGCGAAAAACCTGCCTGAGTTGCAAGAACTACCATCATAAAACACAGAGCCAGTGCACTTATCAGCAACATCTCATTATTCATGAATTTGCTTGCCTTTCTGAAAATAGTGGGTAGAAAGAAGATGCCCGACACAAACCACAGCACCAGAAAGAAAACCAACTTACCGACCGGCTTCAACAATTCGGTGCCTGACAGCATGGTACTGGCGCTGATGGTTGGCAAAAGCACGAGCATTAAAATAGCAGCAAGGTCCTGCACCACCAAAACACCGAAAACCACATTTGCAAACTTTTTCTCTTTTACGCCCAGCTCCTCGAAAGCCCGAATGATGATAGTGGTGGACGAAATAGAGATCATTGCGCCCAGAAAGATGCTATCGGTGGTGGACCAACCTAAAGCCCTACCGGCCCCAATTCCCAGAAACATCATTACCAGAAGTTCGGTGATGGCAATAACAGACGCTGTGCCCCCCACCCGCATCAACTTCTTGAAGCTAAACTCAAGACCAAGACAAAATAAAAGAACACTGACGCCTACCTGTGCCCAAACCTCTATGCTACCCGCATCTGCAACACTGGGAAACAATGGAAACTTAGGCCCCACCAACACTCCTGCGATGATATACCCAAGCACCATTGGTTGTTTCAACCATTTGAAAACGAGGGTCACCACGGCTGCTGCTCCCATCACCAACGCCAGATCTGATACTAAAGGAGGCAGGTTACTCATTCAAAAATAATTTCAGGTAAAAATATACGATTCCTGTTTGGTTAAAGATAGCCAACGGCACCTTATTTAGCCGTTGGTTCGGAAATTTTTAACAAGTTCACACACTCCCTGCCCTTTGAAAGCGAACGTATGTGAACCAAATTCGCGATATTTATACAGTCATATTTTCCAATTTACCTATGTTGTTGAGATCAGTATATTTTCTTACTTTCCTGTTAGCCCTATTTCTAACGATTGATGCAAGCGGGCAAAGCTATGGTGCGCCAAAATCCATCAAGCTCAAGGACCATAATGTATCCCTGGAAGAAAATATTGACCGCTTTCTCGACCAACATCTGTCGTCGTTCGGATCAACAAGACAAGTCGTCCTTCAATTCAGCTCCCTTCCATCAGACGCAGAAAAGAAGCAGTTAACGGAAAGAGGAATTACATTACTCGATTACATCTCTGACAATACATTTCTTGCCTTGGTTTCCGGACAGGCAAAAACACCCGGACTACTGTCGAATAAACTGATTGGTATCCAATCAGTTAAAGCCGAGTGGAAAGCAGACAACTACATGTGGCAAAAAGCTTCAGGCACCAAATCATCGCTGAATTGTGTAGTCTCTCTCCTGCCCGGGAATCTCCGATCCGACATCGAAAAAATCGTCACCAAATTAGGTGGACAGATCAATCCCGGAAACTTCGAAGACAATAGGTACTACAACATTACGCTACCTGCTTCTGGGCTTAAAGACCTCGCGGCTCAGGAAAGTGTATATTTCATAGGTCCGGCCACCGAAGACCGTCCGTTAGATGCGCAGTCAGTACCTGCGGTAAAAGGAAATAACGCGGGTGCAAGTCCCCTTTTTGGTGGTTTCGGGCTTACGGGAGATGGAGTGACCATTGGCGTGGGCGACAATACATCAGGCATTTTCCATACCGACGTAGCAGACCGCATACTTAATTACAACCCTGCCCCCGTGACCAATCACGGCATTCATATTAATTGTATCGCCGGTGGCGCTGCCATCATCGACCCTTTGGCGGTTAGCATGACACCCAAGGTTTCCCTTATAAATTTTTTCTTCAGTAATGTACTCTCGGCTACCGGTGCCATGTATAAAGACCACAACATGACCATCACCAATAACTCCTATACAGTTGTAGAGGGAGACTGCGGTTACTTTGGTGTATATGATCTTTATTCAAGGTTTTTGGACACAATGGCACTACAGTATCCGGAAGTGCAGCACGTGTTCGCGGCAGGTAACGATGGTAATATATCATGCCCACCCTATGCTCCAGGATACGGCACAATAGGTGGCGGATACCAACCCTCCAAAAACACCCTTGTTGTTGGTAGTACTACTCACAATTTCCGTCAGGCCGACAACCAGTCCCGAGGCCCTGTTCGTGACGGCAGGATCAGGCCGGATATTGTAGCTGTAGGTGCAAACGTGTACTCCGGCCTCAGGAACAATACTTATGGCTGGGCAGGCGGCACCAGCATGGCTGCACCGCAGGTGGCTAGTGGTCTCGCTGTACTTACAGAAAGATACAAGCAGATAATTGGCGGTTCTCAGCCGAGGGCCGACTTGCTAAAAACCATTCTACTGGCCGGCGCAATGGACATGGGCACACCCGGCCCCGACTTTAGTTATGGCTTCGGAATGATGGATGTTGGCAGATCGCTCTCCATCCTCAACGAAAGTAGATACTTCACCGGTGATGTTGGAAATAACGACTCGGTAGTATTCTCATTCATTGTAGCTCCGGGCAGCAAACAACTGCGCGTGTTATTATATTGGAATGATGTGCCCGCCAGCCCCTATTCTGCACGGCAGCTCATAAACGACCTCGACCTCACTGTCACCAAACCCGACGGTTCCTTGCACCTGCCCCTCGTTCCCGATGAGAATATTCTGAACATCCTGAACCCTGCTACCGAACGCAAGGATCATCTGAACAATGTAGAGCAGGTAACTATTCCAACTCCTGCTCCCGGAACATACACTATCACCGTGCGTGGGTTCAACGTTCCCTTTGGTCCGCAGCACTTTGCAGTAGCATATGATCTGGCACCGGAAGGGATACAGCTTACTTACCCAAAGGGCGGCGAATCCATATCCAACAAAGACTCACTCCGTATAATATGGAATACCGTATCCACCACGGCCACTTGCTCTGTAGACTTTAGTACTGATGGAGGCACAACCTGGGCTACTGTTAACCCAAGCGTAACCGCGTCTCTTCATTTTTGCGCATTTATACCGTCAGGTGTCAACTCTGCCAGCTGCAGAGTGCGCATAACAGATATTTCCACAGGCGCATTTGTCATTTCGGGCAATTTTGTGGTATCCACACCGCCTGTGATCGCACTTAGTCCGTCGCAATGTCCAGGATATGTGAATATTCATTGGTCGCAGGTCCCCGGAGCCACCGGATACGAGATCCTCAAAAAAACAGGTGCCCAAATGGCTGTGGTTGATACCATAACGGATACTGCTTATTCATTCAGTGCCATGCCGCTGAATGAACATTCATTTGTAGCAGTGCAACCGCTGATAAACGGTAAGCGTGCCTATCGTAGCCTTGCGCTCACAACTATTGCTAACACGGGAGATTGCAGCCTGCCTGTCTCCAACGGAGACCTGATGGCGGTGGACATCCCAAACCCGAAGGGAGGAAGACTGTACACTTCATCGGCACCCGGTAATAGTGCCACCGTTGTAGCCAGGATCCGGAATCTCTACAATACACCATGCAGCACATACGTTATTTCCTATCGTATTAACTCTTTGCCCTGGCAAGACATAGCCGATCCCGGCACGGTCTTCCCTGCAAACAATAACGCTGACGTAATTATACCCGGGATTTCCTTTGCCGACACGGGAACATATAAAGTGACGATTGCTGTGACAAACACCGCCATGACAGACCCCGAGCGTCGCAACGACACTTTCACTACAACAATAAAGTGCTTACCCAACGCCCCGATAGATCTGTCTGTTCCGTTTACTGATGATTTCGAGTCAATGGCCGTAATTTCGCCAAACAAGGATTCAATCGGCATCAGCCCGAACGCTCATTGGGACTACTTCAACGACGACGACTCCGGCAGGGTGCGCTCTCGCGCTGCTGCAGATTTCATTATATCAGGAAACAGATCGATCAGCCTGGATCAGGTAAAGCCCATGAAGCACGGCAGCAATAATCAACTGGTGGGCACCTTTAACCTTTCCGGGTACGACACGGCGTTCGCAGAGATCCGGGCTGATTTCCAATATATCCTTCACGGCACACCCTCAAACCCGGCCGGCAACCTGGTAACAGCACGTGGGAATGATGCGCAACCATTCAAACAGCTTTATACCTACGATCTCACTGCCTACCCCGGCTACGTGCGAACTGTCCGATCACTTTCACTTACAGATGTGCTTCGGTCCTCTGCAACAAACTTCTCATCCAGCACGCAGATCGCATTCGGACAAAACGACACTACATTAATAGCCGACAGAAACTACGGAACAGGAATCACTATCGACAACTTCAAATTATATACGGTTTCAAACGATGCTATTTTAGCTTCTATTATTTCGCCATTGGCAGGAAATTGCGGACTCCCCGACCAGACACTACTGCAGGTACTGGTAAAAAACGGAGTGAACTATCCTTTAAGCAACATAAGGGTCTATTATAGACTGGACGGCGGTACAGTTTACTCGGGCAAGATACCATCTATTCTTGCCAAAGACTCCACGCTG
>JBIKSN010000204.1:0-5839 GCA_044348585.1 Flavipsychrobacter sp. | reverse complement strand
ACACAACCAACAAGGAAATTGAAGAAGCCTTCACTTTCTTCTGCATGGAGATCGAACCCAAGATCAAACCCTACACATTCGCACTCAACAAAAAACTCCTCGCCTGTCCGTTCGTCAAAGAACTCGATCCCGCCATGTACTTCCCCTACCTGCGCGGTGTAGATAATGCTGCTCAATTGTACCGCGAAGAGAACGTCGCGCTGCAGGCCGACCTCAATCTCCTCGCCCAACAATACGGTGTGATCTCAGGTGCTATGAGTGTCGAGATCGACGGTAAGGAATACACGCTCCAGCAGGCAGCCAAATTCCTGCAGAACCCGGAGCGCGATCTCAGGCAATCAGTATTCACAAAAGTGGCTGGCCGTCGTCTGGTCGATAAAGACAAACTCAACGAACTTTTCGATAAGCTCCTTTCAATTCGCCATCAGGTAGCACTCAATGCCGGCTTCGATAACTACCGCGATTACAAATTCCGCGAACTCGGTCGCTTCGACTACTCTGTCGAAGACTGTTTCGAATTCCACAAGGCGGTAAAAGAACACATCGTTCCGTTGCATGCCATGCTCGTTCGCAACCGGCAGCAACGTCTCGGCCTCGATGTCATGCGCCCTTGGGATGGTGACGCCGAACCAAAAGGCACACAGCCGCTCCACCCTTTCACTTCAGGAAAAGAACTCGCAGAAAAAACGGTTGAGACATTCAGCCGTCTGTCTCCGTTCTTCAGCAACTGCCTCACTACCATGCAGGGCATGAACCGTCTCGACCTCGAAAGCCGCAAAGGCAAGGCTCCGGGTGGCTACAACTGTCCGCTCGCCGAAACAGGTGTGCCGTTCATCTTCATGAATGCCGCCGGTACCATGGGCGATGTCATTACTATGATGCACGAAGGTGGTCACGCTATCCATTCATTCCTCTCTCACCCGCTCCCGCTCACCGCGTTCAAAGAATATCCTATGGAGATCGCCGAACTCGCCAGCATGAGCATGGAGCTGTTCTCTATGGAACATTGGGATGTCTTCTTCAAAGACCAGACCGAACTCCACCGCGCGCAGCTCGAGGAGATGGAACGCATCATCTCTGTCCTTCCTTGGATCGCCACTATCGATAAGTTCCAGCATTGGCTCTATACCAATCCTGGTCACTCTGTTCAGCAACGCGAAGAACAATGGCTCACCATACTCGACGAATTCGCTACCGGCATCACCAACTGGTCCGGCTTCGATGAATACCGCCGCAACCTCTGGCAAAAACAATTGCACCTTTTCGAAGTTCCGTTCTATTATATCGAATACGGTATCGCCCAGCTTGGCGCCATCGCTATGTGGAGGCAGTATCGCGGCAACAAACAACAGGCATTACAGAACTATCAGAACGCACTCAGCCTGGGCTACACCAAAACACTAAATGAATTGTACGCTACCGCGGGCATCCGCTTCGACTTCTCGCCTGCCTACATCAAAGAATTATCAGACTTCGTTACACCCATCCTCAAAGAAATGGGAGTGAAGTAATTTTCTACTTAACATAATGGCGTTGGGGAATGAGCACTTGACTCGTTCCCCATTTTTTTGGGTGTTACCTACTCTTCATCGACGTGCTATGTAAAAACAATTCATACGCCTGACGCCAGCCCCTCCATTCATAATCTGTTCCCAACGAAAAATTATGGAATACCGTGATCAGCTTACTGCCGGTTTGCTCCAATACCTTACTCATCGCTTCCAGCCGTTCAAACGCCTGCTGTGTTGTCAGGCTCGCTTCATAGTGCGCGGTGGTGTCCATAAAACAGAAAGGAAATACCCGCAAATTGGTTTGCTCATCACGCTCCAGGTCATACCAGAAAAACGAACTTCCCGTACCCGCCCTGAAACCCAGGTGCGTACCATACCCCATACTATAGTCTTCCCTTATCCCCTCTGCAATCAGCCTTCTGTATGTCTGCGGCAGCACAGCGCGTATATAGTGTTGTCTTGAAATGGTAGTGCTCTTTCCCGCCACAGTCTCCAGCACACTCCGCTCGGCCCGCATCACATTTCCTTCACCCGAGTAGTACGACGGATGTATCCCTATTATCCCCTCCTTTGCCAAGTGCTTGATCACACGTACCATCGCCGGATGTTCAGGATGTATGTTCTTATCAAATTTCGTCGTGCGCAGCGTCGACAGTACAAAATATGTCGGAATGAATCCATACTCTTTGTGCACCTGCCTCAACCACCTGAACGAATCATACGGATCCTTCTGCTTTTTTTTCAGCACCTGCGCCCGCAAACTTATCTCTTTCAAATTACCTACTGCAAGTGCCCGCAAAAAAGCACCGGCTATTCTCTTCGCACCCTTGTGCAGGTGCGCATACGCCATATCTATATCATACGTCGGCCTGAATACAAATTGCATTTCCGGTAGCTCCACGTTCCACTTTTTCTGCAATTCCATTCTTAATGCATGTACCCACTCATCTATTATTGGTCGTTGCAGCCATCCGTTTTGGGTGAGTACACTTTCTGTCGCCGGATACCTGCCGTGTTTGTCCGGTACATACCCGCCATACTCTTCATATCGTGTTAGCAGAAAAAAAATCGCAGAGAAAATATCAAAGGGCACCGAGTACCCATCTTCACTCATTGCAAACAGGGTAGGCAACTTCCCCCAACTACCCACCGCAGGTTTCACTGCGGCAGTACCCGTTTGCAGCAACAGACCTGCAGCCGGCACACAGAACTTCCCCGCTTGCTGTACACCATAATACACAGCACCGTCAATCGTGTCTGCTTCCTCCTTGTTATCGGTAATACGCACATCCAGTTGCAGTCGTTCTTTTATCAGCCATCCCGTCACATACCTGAGACGCTCATTCGCAAACGGACTATATACAACCACGGTCGCCATCTGATTCTATTTTCCCTGACGCTCCTTCCACATCTTGTTAAACGACTTCTCTGCAAATCGCAGCGGCGCTCGATGTTTCACCCATGTGTCTTCAAACAGTTTGTTCACCACCTTGCCCTTCATATTCGCGCTCGCCAGGTTCAGCATCGTCCGGCTCAGCATCGCGCGCTCCCACAATGCCCACACCGCATGTTCACCAAATCCATTCAGATTATCCTCAACAGCAATATGCCTGTTCTCCAGCAACATCTCATGTATATTGATCTTCACCGGACACACCTCTGTACAGTTACCGCACAGGCTACTCGCATAACTCAGATGCTTGAATTCATTCATCCCTTCCAGATGCGGTGTTATCACTGCGCCTATCGGGCCGCTGTAGGTAGCGCCATAGGCATGGCCACCTATATTCTTATACACCGGGCATGCGTTCAGGCAACTTCCGCACCTGATGCAGTACATGCTCTCACGCACTTCCTTGCGCAGCAAATTCGTTCTGCCGTTGTCCAGCAATATCACATACATCTCCTCAGGCCCGTCAGTTTCGTTCGCCCTTTTCGGTCCCGTAAAAATGCTGTTGTAAACGGTCACCTGCTGCCCCGTTCCGAATGTCGCAAGCAACGGCCAGAACAGCGGCAGGTCATTGATCGATGGCAGAAGTTTTTCTATACCCACCACCGCAATATGTGTCTTCGGAAACGTTGTCGAAAGTCGGCCATTCCCCTCATTCTCGGTCACACACACACCGCCCACATCTGCCAGCAGAAAGTTACCACCGGTTATACCCACCTCTGCGGTCACATACTTCTCTCTCAGGTTCTTGCGCGCCACCAGCGTTATTTCCGATGGGCTCAAGTGCGGCTCAGTACCCAGCTTCTCATGAAACAGCTTCGCCACATCTTCCTTGCTCTTGTGCATCGCCGGCGTCACTATGTGGTACGGCGGCTCCTCGTCCAGTTGTTGTATATATTCTCCCAGGTCCGTCTCCACTGACTCAATTCCGTTCTTCGCAAAAAAATCATTCAGGTGCAGCTCTTCCGTCACCATGCTCTTTGCCTTCACCACCTGTCGTGTGTTCTTCTCCTTGCATATTTGCAGTATGGCCTGCCTTGCCTCTTCAGCGTCCTCAGCCCATATCAGCTTACCGCCGTTGGCGGTAAAATTTTTTTCAAACTGCTCCAGGTACTTGTCAAGGTTCTCTATCGTCTTCCACCTTATGTTCTTGGCGCGCCTGCGTGCCAGCTCCAGGTTCGAATACTGCTTCTTACCCTTCACCACACTGTCATTATACTTCTGTATGTTGAACGCCACCTTTCGCTTGTGCTCCAGATCATGCGCCTTCACCTCACTCTTCGCAAGAAATATGTTCTGTTGATTACCCATGTAAACTCATTAATTATAACCCGGCGATTCGTACTCGTCAGTACCACTCATTACATGCTTCATAGGATGGGATAGAACAAACCTACACAATATATCCGTTTTGTGGTAGTCCCTATTGCGGCTTCTTAGGTCCGCCACCCTTGCCCTTGTACCTCCGCTTTTTCTTATTCGCTTGTCCTTCACCGCCACCGCTGCGCTCACTGCGGGCGGCAGGCGTTGGTGCCGCGCCAAATTCTGCTGGAACCGGCAATTTCTCCACCTCCTTTCCTATCAGTTTCTCTATCTTATGAAACTTGAACTGCTCCTTATCGGTGATGAACGTATAGGCCGTTCCCTTTGTGGCGGCCCTCGCAGTCCTGCCTATGCGGTGCACATAATCCTCTCCGTCATGCGGCACATCATAGTTGATCACAAGATCTATATCTTCAATGTCTATACCTCGGCTCAGGATGTCTGTTGCCACCAATATAGATAGTTTCTTACTCTTGAAATCAAGCAATACCTGTTCCCTTTGCTCCTGCTCCAGGTCCGAGTGGATACTACCCACCGGAAACTTCGCGCGCTTCAGCTCTTCATACAACTTCTTCACACTCAGCTTGCTCGAGCAGAATACGATCACACTAGCAAACTCCTTTTGTTTCAGCACATACTTCACCAGTCCGGGCTTCTGTGGTTCATATACCAGGAACGCACCCTGTGTTATCTGCTCCGGTGGCTTCGATATAGCAATGTTGATCTCTGCAGGATTCACCAACATGGTGTTGGCTAGTTTCCTTATCGCCGGTGGCATCGTAGCCGAGAAAAGCAGGTTCTGCCTTTCGTTCGGCAGGTAAGAAATGATCTTGATGATGTCCTCATAAAAACCCATATCCAACATCCTGTCCGCCTCATCCAGTATCAGATACTTCAGTCCTCCCAGCTTCACATAACCCATGTTCAGGTGCGATATCATTCTGCCCGGCGTACATATCACTATGTCCACTCCCGTTTCCAGTGCCTTCCGTTCCGATGCGAACAATGCGCCGCCCGTTCCTCCGTAAACCGATATGAAACTTATGTCAGTGTAGTACGCTATCCCTTCCAACGCCTGCGATATCTGTGTCGCCAGCTCTCGCGTCGGCACTATGATCAGTGCGTTCACCGACCGTTCGTCATGCGGCTTGGTCAGCAATTGCTCCAGTACCGGCAGCAAAAATGCAGCCGTCTTGCCCGTACCCGTTTGGGCAGCGGCAATTATGTCTCTTCCTTCAAGTATCAGTGGTATTACCTGTGCTTGTACAGGGGTGGCTTTTTCATAGCCCATGGCATCTATGCCATCCATCAGATCATCATCAAAGCCAAAATCAGCGAAATACAAAATATGTAGAATTTTTGCTAAGATAGCAATTCACCGCCACTTGCACGCGGCGCACCTCACACCAATGGCATTATTACAACGCTCTATATACCCCTCCCGCAAAATAAACTATCTTTAACACCATGATTCCGGCTTGGCAAAAGGGAGTTGTTACACACATAGAACAGGCTACGTCCAACACACGCCGGTATTGGGTAGAAATGCCCGAAA
>JBIKSN010000203.1:0-5858 GCA_044348585.1 Flavipsychrobacter sp. | reverse complement strand
CTGATGCCGTTGAGGTATACCCCAGCGGGCCCGTCCAACTCCACGTCTCACCAACATAGTCAGGGTTAGAGTACAATAGCAACGGATTACCCGAGCAAACCGGCGGATTGTAAGTAGCCGTCACGTAAGGACGCTTCTTGATCATCACATGCGTACTGGCAGTGTCACTGGAAGTACCTATCGTTCGGATCACATAATACCATCCTGTGTCGGCCATCGTGGAAGGGTGTTTGAACATATTCTGCGTTGCTCCTATCGACGCCCCTACAAGACCGGGACCATACCACAGATAGGTTGCACCCAGCGAATCTCCGTGTGAATACAGATGCAGTGTATCTCCTTCACATATTGCCGCCGAATCCGGCGAATTACTACTGGCGCTATAACAAGGAAAAACTGTAAGGTAAAAAACCTTTGTATTGCACGAATACATCCCTATCGAGCTGTCGGTTCCCGTGATGGTAAAAGTAGTCGGGCCGGACAATGCAGCTATCGTAATGTTGTTCGTTACGCCGGTTGTACTTGCAAGTCCGGTTGATGGAGCCCATGTCCACTTACCCCACGTCCAGCATCGCTCGTCACCATATTTGATACTCACAGGCAACACTGTCAGGCCCGGAGTGGTGCAGGCAGAGAAGGTATCATAGTCAGGTGTTGGTGGAAACTCCGACAGCTTCTCCACACCATTGATAACGATCCTCGGGTCGGGGAAAGCACTGTCAATACTGGTTTTGCGGTCAAATATGTATGCGTATGACACAGCCGCGCTATCATTGGCAGCAATTGTCCCGATATTGAATGTGAGCCAGATACCCACGTCAGCAAGGTTGTTCGACCCCAATGCACCGATGTCAGGCGCCGTGGTTGGTAATGCCCAAAGGAATGCGGGTGTTGTTGTTGGTGTCAGGCCGGATGACAAATATCCAGACTTAGCTCTGCAGTCCTTGGTAGCAAGCGCCAGATAACTGTTCACCGAGTCATAAGCAGGCACAGTTGCCGAACCCGCCGACTCTCCGTTTGCACTCACCATCACGCAGTGCCTTGCATCTTCATTCTGGTGCACGATCCTGTTCCTCGTCACAGGTCCTGCCCCCCAGAAAGAAACATTGTCCGGATCCAATGTTCGCTCGTAATAAATATCCGCTATCGGTGCTGCAGTAGTGTTCTTGATAATGGTGGTAATGATGATCCACGAACCCTCTGTATCTACCCTCGTCTCCTGCCTCAGGGTCAAGCCGGCCACACCACCAGACCATGTTCCCTTTATCACACCTCCGGCATTCGAGTAGCCCGTCATCGTGCCCGGCACATCATACTCGCCGGTACAAAGCCCTCCCCACGCTCCGTTTCTGTATTCTGTGGCGCCAACCTGAAGACTCCAGCCTTCCTGCGGATAACCGGGCTGACTGTATGGCCCCATCAACGCGGGTGATCCTGTACCCCATCCGTCATGCCCCCAGTCGTAACTCATGTCCATTGCTGCACCCGGTGTAAAGGTCAGCACCGTTGGGTAGCAACACGAGTGCGTATGATAGGTCATCGGAGACGTACATGTCCCGAAACCACCCATCTGATTAATACCTACCTCTACCCAATGCCCTTGCAGAAAACAGTCAGTTCCCACCAATTGTGCATCTGCACCGGCCCACCCGAATATGGCGGCCACCACTAAAAGTAAATTGCGCAATTTCATATACTTTCCGTCAAAAGGTAAATGATCAACTCACTGCCGTCGCAAATGCCTCAGGGCAAACACGCACCACAGCTAAACCACTACAAATTAGACAGAAATTCCATTAAAAAGGTGGGGCAAAGAATTGGCTCCGGTATGCAGCAAAATATCTGCAAGCCCAACAAAATAGGCACTTTCAAAAACCCCGCCACACAACTAATTAATATTCAGTCACATACAAAACCAAACGCATATAGACCGAAGTATTTCATCAACCGAAAACCTTTATATATTTTTTAAAATATCCTTAACCCCAACCCCATCTACGCCATACGGTAGGAGATAGCACTATAAAACTGCTTGCCATACCCGGCAATGAGCTGCGCCCTGTCGGTGCCATTGATGATGCGGCGGGCATTCACCCAGTCCTCCTTTTCACCGGCAAAATAGTCTGCCAGTTTCTTGCCTGTGAACATGCCCTTGGTCATACCTATGAACATGATCTTTGTGGCGTTGGTCAGATCCATCGCCAGATCAGGATTGTTCAGCAGATCCACTTTCAGCAGCTTGGCGAACTTGTCGTAGTTCTCTTTCCAGGTCAGCTGCACAAAACCGCGACCGTAATATACCTTACCGGTCACTGCATCAGGTTTGCCATAGGGCCTGCCTGCACCCTTGCCATACTCGGCTATGGGTTGCATAGTGGTGGCCGTTTCATGAAAAGTGGTGGCCAGCATATATGCCAGAAAACGGTCGTCGCTATTGGCATAGTTCTTTTCCCATTCGTCCAGAATGGCGGTCATGCCGTTTACCTGTGCCTGCTTCAGAGTGCCGTTGAAAAGACCACCCCTTACAACCTGAAAGAAGTTGGCCCTGTTGATGATGTGTGCCATGATGATAGATTTAGTGTACCTAAATATACAACACAAAAGACATTTCCGCTATGTCATCATAAAAAACGAATGCCCCGGAAAACCGGAGCATTCGTGTATCCTCAATTATTATCAATGATCGCACGGAGGGTAAAATCATCCACGTCCCGCTTGCCTTTCGGCAGTTGGGGCCGCGATTATCTTACGCCTCAGACTTCATCATCTTCTGGTATTTCTTGCGGTCTTCTTCGTCCAGCATTATCTTACGCAGACGGATGTTCTGTGGGGTCACTTCTATACACTCATCCTGCTGAATGTACTCCATGCACTCTTCCAGTGTCATCAGTATCTTAGGTACAATACGCACCGAATCATCGGTACCGCTCGCACGCATGTTCGTCAGTTTCTTGGTTTCTACGATGTTCACCACCAGATCTCCCGGTTTGATGTGCTCACCTATGATCTGACCACCATATACTTCCTGTCCCGGATCGATGAAGAAAGCACCACGGTCCTGAAGTTTGTCGATTGAATAACCTGTTGCAGGACCACTTGCTTTTGCCAGCAACACACCATTGTTACGGCCCGGTATAAAGCCCTTCCATGGTTTGTACTCTGCAAAACGGTGCGCCATTACTGCCTCTCCGGCTGTGTTGGTCAGCATCTGCGAACGCAGGCCTATCAACCCACGCGAAGGAATGTCGAACTCAAGGTGCTGCATTTCGCCCTTGGTCTCCATGATGTGCATTTCGCCCTTACGCTGCGTCACCAGGTCTATCACCTTGCCGCTGAATTCAGATGGCACGTCCACCACCAATATCTCATACGGCTCGCATTTCTTACCGTCTATCTCTTTTACAATTACCTGCGGCTGTCCCACCGTCAGCTCATAACCCTCACGACGCATCGTCTCTACCAACACACTAAGGTGAAGGATACCACGACCATACACCAGGAACTTGTCAGCGTCATCCGTCTCTTGCACACGCAGGGCCAGGTTCTTCTCCAGTTCCTTCATGAGCCTGTCGCGGATGTGGCGACTGGTCACAAACTTACCTTCCTTACCAAAGAAAGGCGAGTTGTTGATGCTGAACTGCATGTTCATTGTAGGCTCATCGATAGGAATGATGGCCACCGCTTCCGGATTCTCCGCATCAGCTATCGTTTCACCTATCTGGAAACCTTCAATACCCACTACCGCGCATATATCGCCGCACTGCACCTCGGTCACGCGCTTCTTGCCCATGTCCACAAATACATACAGCTCCTTTATTTTGCTACGCACCATAGTGCCGTCTATCTTGCACAGCATCACCGCCTGACCTTCTTTCAAAGTGCCCCTTACTACCTTCCCGATAGCGATACGGCCCAGGAACGAAGAATAGTCGAGCGATGTTACCTGCATCTGCACCGGTCCTTCCACCACAGTTGGTGCAGGCACCTTCTCCAGAATCGTGTCCAGTACCGCAGTGATGTCGGTAGTTGGTTCCAGAGATGTGTTGAACCAACCCTGCTTTGATGAACCATACAGTGTAGGGAAGTTCAGCTGCTCTTCAGTGGCATCTAGCTGGAAGAACAGTTCAAATACCGCGTCATGCACCTCATCCGGGCGACAGTTTGGCTTATCCACCTTGTTGATCACCACTATCGGATGCAGGTTCAGGTTCAGCGCCTTCTGCAGTACAAAGCGGGTCTGTGGCATCGGGCCTTCAAAGGCATCCACCAGCAACAATACACCGTCGGCCATTTTCAATACACGCTCCACTTCTCCGCCAAAGTCGGCGTGACCCGGCGTATCTATCACATTTATCTTCACTCCCTTGTAAGTAACACTCACATTCTTTGCCAGAATGGTGATACCGCGCTCACGCTCCAGGTCGTTGCTGTCCATGATCAGCTCGCCCGTTTCCTGATTCTCACGAAAAACGTTCGTACTGTGTAGTATTTTATCAACCAATGTTGTCTTTCCATGGTCAACGTGCGCAATGATCGCTATATTCCTGATATCCATATCTTGTTTGTTCCCGGCACCATTTTAGCCTGGCCGGATGTGTCTGAAAAAAACATGCCCCTTCGGCATTGAAAACAGGAAGGGGCCTCTTTTTTCAGCGTGCAAAGGTACGCATTATATCTATACAAAAATCACTTATGGGTTAAATCTGTATCAACACTGCCCCTAAACAATACGCCTCCGCGGGAAAATCCCGCAGAGGCGTCGCTTTCATGGGTGGGGTCACAGGTCATTACTTCAGCGGCATCTCATCGGCGCTGGGGCCATAGCTGCCCGGTATCTTCACGTCCAGCAGGCGCAGAAACACGCCCAGCTGCGCACGGTGGTGCACTATCTGGCAGTACGTCATCCTTATCACCTCTGCCTTGCTGGTGGTACTGTAAATCTGGTCGCCGTTGCGCAGCGTCCACATGTCCTCCAGTTGGGCTTCGGTAGCTTTTTCCAGTTGGGCGCGGCCGTCGGCCAGGGTCTTTTCAAAATAAGCCAGCAATTCTGCTGTGTTGTTCACCGGCACGGGCTCATAGGGACTGGCGGCAAAGTCAAGCTCGGTGGTGGTCAGCGCCACGGTCAACCAGCCGGGCAACTCTGCAATGTGGGCCGCCAGCGTGCGCACCTTCATGCTGCGCGGGTGTGGCTGCCAGTCATACTTGTCATCGGGAATGCACGCCAGCATCTTGCGGGTGGTTTGGGCTTCCTGCTCCATTTCCTGGAGCAGCATCGGAATGATCTGCATAGGTAGATTGTTTTATTGTACCACAAAGCTCCTACCCCCTACTGACAACCCTATGGCAGTCTGTTTCTGCCCTCTGAGATATTTTTTCTAATAATCTACCGGCAGCCCCTTCATATAGTCTGCCACCGCCACATGATCGGTGCGGGTAAAGGGCACACCACAGTTCCGTAGCAATCTGATGCGCGACACCCTGAAGTCGCGATAGTCGGCCCGCACATGGCACCATGCTATCAGGTGCCAGTTCAGCGCATAGAAGATAAGCCCTATCGGCTCCACCCGCCGCACACACTCTTCGTCCTTCAGATTGCGGTAGCAGATCTCCACCACCGTTTTGTCCGATATGGCTTGCTGCAGGCCCGACAGGTATTCATAGCTGTGATCTATGCAGGCCGGCAGTTGCATCTTTATCTTGTTGTCCAGCTCCTCCAGCCGTTGTTTGTCCCGCGTCTTCATCACCGCCTTCACCTTGTGCAGCGCCGTGGCATAGTGTTGTTGTATGGACCGGTCGGTAAAGGCCGCCACCACACTTTCCGACAGCAGCAGCGCATTGGCCTCCTCTGTGCTGAACGA
>JBIKSN010000202.1:0-5872 GCA_044348585.1 Flavipsychrobacter sp. | reverse complement strand
ACTGTGTCAATGCTACTTGTGGCCAAACCCTGAATTCGTCATTGTTTTTTGGTAGTACAAAGTCTCCGCCCTCGTTGTAAGTTTGGTAACTGCCCATGCCCAAAGTGAGTTTCACATTTTTATAAAGGCTGTAGTTTATGCCGCCCTTGTATTCGTAATAGTGAAAGTTGCTATAGAATTTAAGTGACCGTAATTGAGTTTCGGCAAAAATGCTCGCCTTGCTGTTCAGGTTGTATTTAACATTCAGAATGTTCCAGGATCCGAGACCGGAATTTTGTGCGTTTGCTCTGTTTGCATATTGAAGCAGCGACAATATCAGTAGCAGATGTATTTTCATTTATAAGACGGTTTTTTGTCTTCAGAGCGTGAAAAAGACGTTTCGAAAAAAGAATGCATAATTGTCATCAATGCAAGGCGTGGTAACATGACGATGAATCCATGAATCACTTAGAGTCCGTTCAGCATATTGTATACTTCTCTATACCCTGTTTCTGCAGCACCAAAAACGGTTTGGTGGTGTCCGTTTGTATTCATTGCCTCGCCTGCAAAAAACAACTTGTTGTCTACGGGTTGTGCAGCTATGATTCTAGCATTTCCCATTCCTACCGGACTGTATGAATATGCACCTCTGATAAAGGGATGCTTTGTCCAGTTCTCCACGTGAGACGACACAAAAGAATTGGTTGCTTTTCCGTTGTACATTACGTCCAGCTCGCTAAGGAGTGCTGTTGTGATCGCACTATCACTTCCTAATGAGCTGAGATATTCGGCTTGTTCGCCCATTACGAAGGCAAGCAAAATATGATCGTTTCCGGTTTTGCCAATTCGTTCATCTGCATAGGCCGCACAAATATTCCCTCCTATTATGTTTTCATCATAAAATCTGTTGGTGAACTTTAAGAATACTTTCATCCCTGCATCCATGCCGATTTTAGAAAAAGCAGTTGTTTTTTCTTCGGGCAGTGATGGACTAAATTGAATACTATTGAGTTTTAGTATTGATATGGGGACGGTAATGATGACCTTGTTTGCAGTATAGGTATTGTTGTTACTATCTGTAACTGTAATGATATTGCCGGAATAATTGATCGAAGTCACTATTGTATTTACGCGTATTTTATCTTTTACGTGAACGGCTATGTGGCTATCTACGAGATCGTAATAAGTGTCTGAAAACTTATAATCATCGTCTCCGGAGCTCCAGTTTTTTTCATCTTCGTTATTGCCGAAAACGGAGATGCGAGCTGCGGCGGCCCCTTGGTCTCCGGCGATGTTTTCAATAATATTTTTGTAGTCTGTACCAAGGCCTTTCTGAATTGCGTAGTCTTTGTAGGAGATATCGGGCAATCCATCGCCCTCAAAGATGTTGACGTTTTCCGGCAAAGTATCTACTAAACTATTCCTGAACCAGTACCTGGTAGCAGATTCGTCTTTTACGATCGTGGTTTTTGTTTTTTGTATCAGATCGCCAAGAATGTTGTTTTTTCCGTGCAACCATTGTGCCCCAAGATCGAGCGGGAAATCGGCAAAGCCCGTGACTTTGCCCAGTCTGCCACCATAATTTGCAGCGGCTTCCAGAATCTGAAAGTCAATTCCTTTTGATTTGAGCACGTATGCTGCATAAAGACCGGCGGCGCCGGCGCCAATGATAATGACTTTGCCATCGTACTTTATATCATCAATTGGTGATTTCTTGCGGCAAGATGACAACAACGCAGACGGAATAAAAAGCCCCCCGAGTGACATAAACAATGACTGCCGTAAAAAATCACCTCGTTTCATATCAGACCAATGGAATCAGCAGGTACAAACTACATTGGTAAAATTAGCCTATATCTTTCATCATTGAAAACAAGGCGAAATAATAAGAGGAGATCGGGTGCCGGTGTGACATAGTAGGGAGACTATGCCAAGCGGGGATTTTTTTTCTGCTTCCCACGTTTTTGCTAACTAATTGATTGTCAATAAAAAGGTGGGAAGTAGTGCTTCGCGGCGCTTCCCAAAACTGCGCAAAAACTTCTCACTTCTGCGCACCCGCTTCCCATCTACTTCCCATGTGAGAAGTGGAATAAAAATGTAATACATGCCGTTTTGCCTCGTTTTCTTCAACATCAATACAAGTTACAACGGGTGCGGCACGAGGGCAAAAAGAAAATCTATGATAGTGCGTTTTCTGTAGTGTGGTAAAAAGCTGTTGGGGTTAACAACGCCAGACAGGATAGGACCGGCAGATGATGCCAGTGGAAAACACTGGCGCCAGTGGGGCGTTACAAATCTACCTGACGGCAGACAGGCGCCACACCGCATCCCACTATAGCAACTATATATATGTGACTGTAAATCAGTGGTATGTAGGTCATTTCATGTCGACCGCCTAAAATCTGGCACTACGACCTGAGTGTGACCTCCAAGAATACACCATTAAGCGGGTAAGAAATCTCTCATGTGTAACGATGTACCTGTGAAACCCTTTACAGCACTACCATATGACGCAAATTGTCATAAAAAAAGAGCACCAGTTACGATGCTCTTTTGTATTCCAGCGGAGAGAGAGGGATTCGAACCCCCGGACCTATTACAGTCAACAGTTTTCAAGACTGCCGCAATCGACCGCTCTGCCATCTCTCCGAGGTCAAAATTATATAAGCGCGTTGATTTTCAAAAAAGAATTTTCAATTGCGCCACATATTTTTTTGTGGAAAGTCTGAAAGTGGCTACTGTAGCGGGTTTGGATTATCTATAACTTATGAAATAATGTGTGCCGATGGCCTGAAAGGTGCTATAACAGGGCATAATTGGCAAAATACTGCACCGCCAGGGCGTATCCGTCGAGGCCCAGGCCGCTGATGCTGCCCTTGCAGCGGGCGGCTATGTAGGATGTTTTGCGGTAGTCTTCGCGGGCCAGTACGTTGGAAACGTGTACCTCTAGGGTGGGGATGCCCACGGCAGCCACGGCATCGGCCAAGGCTATGCTGGTATGGGTGTAGCCGCCGGCATTGAGCACTATGGCGTTGACCCCACGGTCTATGCAGGAATGGAGATAGTTGATGAGTTCGCCCTCTACATTGCTCTGGTAATAGAGAATGTCTATGCCCGGGAAGCGGGCATGGAGGGTGGCCAGGTAGTCATCGAACCGCTCGGTGCCATATATGCCCGGCTCGCGGGTACCGAGGAGGTTGAGGTTGGGTCCGTTGACGATTGCTATGGTGTACATATGGCTGTTTTAGTGCGTTATTGGTTGGCAAATACCTGTAGCTCGTTGTAGAGGGTATCGCGCTCCACGGGAATGCGGCCGGCATCTTCTATGAGGTGGCACAGCTCTTCGGTGGTGAGCGATGGCGACTGCTCCTCAGAGCCGGCCATAGAGTAGATCCTGGTGGTATCGTCGATGGTGCCGTCGAGGTCGTTGACGCCGAATGCGAGCGTGAGCTGTGCTGTCTGCCTGCCCAGCATAGGCCAGTAGGCTTTCAGGTTGCGGAAGTTGTCCATGAAAATGCGGGAGATGGCATAGAGACGCAGGTCTTCTATCATGCTCACTTCCTTTATGTGGGACATGTCGTTGTTCTGGTTGCGGAACTTGAGCGGGATGAAGCAGTTGAAGCCTCCGGTCTTGTCTTGCAGGGCGCGCAGGCGGCTCATATGGTCTATGCGGTGGGCATAGTTCTCTATGTGTCCGTAGAGCATGGTAGCGTTGGAATGCATGCCGAGCTTGTGGGCTGTTTCGTGAATGTTGAGCCAGCCATCGCCATCTACCTTGTCGGCACAGATAATGTTGCGGACATCGGGGTGGAAGATCTCGGCACCACCACCGGGCAATGATTGCAGGCCTGCCTGCTGCATGCGGCGCAGTCCTTCTTCGGTAGTCACCTTTGCCTTGCGGAACATATAGTCGAGCTCGACAGCGGTGAAGCCTTTGAGGTGGAGGTCGGGACGGTGTGCGTGAATGCGCGACAGCAATTCGCAGAAGAACTCGAGGTTCATCTTGGGGTGAACACCGCCTACGATGTGTACCTCGGTGACGGGCTGACCATCGTACTTGCGCACCATATCCATCATTTCTTCGAGGCTGAGTTCCCAGCCGTCATCGCGGTGTTTGTACTGGCGCGAGTAGGAGCAGAAGTTGCAGGTGAATACGCACACATTGGTGGGTTCTATGTGGAAGTTGCGGTTGAAGTAGACCTTGCCATTGTGGAGGCGGTGGGCTATGAAGTTGGCCAGTGCGCCTACGAATGCGAGTTCTCCTTTTTCGAAAAGCAGCAATCCCTCTTCGTCGGAGATGCGCTGGTTGTTCTGTACTTTTTCTGCAATTGCCAGCAGACGGTTGTCGGTGCCGGCTGTCCTGAATACTTCCGATAGATTCATTGTCATGCCCTGTGTTGTCTTCGCTTTGTCGTGAAGCAGGACGCAAAGGTACGGGTATTAGGCTAATGTGTAAATGCGTGGTAAGGGGGTAGAAGTGATCGATTTTAGCGATGGCGGTATGTGAAAAGGGAACACTATGGGTGGAAAACGGCAAAATATACCATGAAAATGGTACTGAATTTTGAAAGTAAGGTATTGTTAATACATGGCATAACTGCTATCTTTATGTATCTGTATAATATCCGCACGTTATGAAAATAAGGCAATACTCCATTTTATCTTTTGCGCTGGTTGCGGCCCTGCAGGCCACTACGGTGCAGGCACAATACATCTCAAGGTTTGCGGGCAATGGCAGCGGCGCAGGCACTACCACCGGCGGCTATGCGGGTGATGGTGGCCCGGCGGCCGATGCGAAGCTGAATGGCTGCACGGGTGTGGCCATAGACGGTGCGGGAAATGTGTATATAGCCGATAAGGGTAATAATGTGGTGCGCAAGGTGGACAATGGAGGCATCATCACCACGTTTGCCGGCACTGGCGCTCTGGGATATGGGGGCAATGGCGGGCAGGCAACGCTGGCGCGGCTGAACGGCCCTACAGCACTGGCCACTGATGCCGCAGGTAATGTGTACATAACAGACGCGGGCAATCATGTGGTGCGCCGGGTGACGCCCGCGGGCATCATATCGAACTATGCAGGTAGTGCCATAGCGGGGTATGCGGGTAATGGCGATACTGCGTACAAGGCAAAACTGAACAGCCCTGAAGCGCTGGCGGTTGACGCGTTCGGCAATCTGTACATTGCTGACGGGGGCAACAACGCGATACGCAGGGTGGATGCGGCGACGCAGATCATCAGCACTATTGCCGGCATGGGACTGCCGGGCATGGCAGGCGATGGCGGACCGGCAACGGCTGCGCGACTGAATGGACCTGCCGGTGTGGCGGTGAACGCGAGCGGCGAGGTGTTTATTGCTGATGTGCTGAACCACACGGTAAGGAAGGTGAATGCATCGGGCATCATCAGTTCGTTTGCAGGCATAGGCGCAGCGGGCAGCACAGGCGATGGCGGTGCGGCAACGGCTGCGGCGCTGAGTTATCCGTCGGGCCTGTCGATAGATATTTATGGCAATGTGTTTATTGCCGATCAGGGAAATAACAACATCCGTGTAGTGAACACGGCAGGAAAGATAGACCGTGTTGCCGGCACGACCATTGGTGGTTTTGACGGTGATGGTGGTATGGCCACCAATGCGCGCCTGGGTGCGCCAAAGGGTGTGACTGTGGACGGCTGGGGACGTATCTATATAGCTGACCACAATAACCATGTTGTGCGCATCATCACCAATACCGCGGCGGCTACCAATGTAGGCGGAGCAGTAGAGTTGAAGCTGTATCCGAATCCTGCGAGTGGTTCGTTCAGATTGAACTTGCCTACGCTGAAAGAAACTGCTACCCTATACGTAACGGACGTGACCGGCAGGGTAGTTATGACGCAGGTGCTGAACGC
>JBIKSN010000201.1:0-5874 GCA_044348585.1 Flavipsychrobacter sp. | reverse complement strand
AAACGGTTGAAAGCAGCAGGGCGAGGTCACAGCCGTGCATCACGTTCTTAGTGGCACCACCGAACTTCTTGAGGAAGCGAATAGACTGCTTGATCGTTATGGCCTGATAGACGTCGGTAACGGTATTTACCTGAACGTAGCGCAGCACGATAGGTACACCCTCGTTACGGTAAATAGTAGCCTGATTGTTGAAGAGTGCAGTGAGGAAGTTGGTAACGGTTGTTACGTTCGAGCCCTTTTTGGTGTAGGTGTCGTAGTCGGCCACCTCCATAATGCGCAGTTGTGTACAACTGTTGTACACCATGTTGTTAAGGAAGGTAGTTGTCTTTCCGCCCAGCTTCTGCTCGCCGTAAACATCAGGCAGGAGGTCGGCGTCACAACCGGGGCCTTGTGTTTTGTCGATGATATTTACGTCATTGTAAAGGATGTAGTCGCTGTGGTAGTCCCACTCTTTGCCGGTCATGCTGTTTGGCACAAGCACAAAGTTCCCGACATCAGGAATAGAGAAGATACCGTACACCTCGTTGTTGAAGAAGGAAAACGATGCAACTGAACCCTGAATACCTTTAACAACGCCACGGTAGTAAAGACCGGGGGTGTAGTCGACCTTGGTATCTTTACCGTTCTCACCTACTGCATGCACCTCGAAGTCGTTGGCGAGGATATCGTATTTACCGAGTTCGATGGTGTACGTGCCACCATTTTCGGCAGGTACCACCAGACTGATTGCGGAATGCTTAGCCTTCATGAACTCAGCAACATGCGCATAGTCGATCTTCAGTGGCTGCGCCTCTTCAACGATCTTGAGCAGTTCGGTTTTGTCGAAGTTGTTATCCGGAGTCCAGATGTTACTAACGGTTACAAACTCATTGGTCGTTTTCATGCGACTGATGAAAGCGTCCATTGGCGTGTAATTAGTAGCAAAAGAGCTTACTGTAGAGAAACACAGCAGAAGGGCGATGCCAACGTAACCTATTGTCTTTTTCATTTTTGTTAAAAATATTTACTTCAATAAAAATTTACGGTATGCAATATAAGTAAAAACCAGTATTGAAAATTCAATAGCGAGTTGAATTTCAGCACTTTATTTGTCTATATGGGCATAGACAATATGCGAATTTGTGGATAGAATAGCTTTTTTGGGCACACTACTAACTGAGAATTAATAAATAAAAAATGGCCCTATTGGGCCATTTTCAGGGAGCAATGTCTGCTACTAATTCTCGAAGTATTGTTTTAATTCGTCGTTAAAGTATTGGAGTGCGTTTCTGATGGGTAATGGCAGGCCACCACCGAGGGCGCAGAGTGAGCCGATCTCCATTGTTGTGATGAGATCTGTGAAGAGGACCCTATCCATTTTGTAGTCGGTATTGATGGCTCTATCGACCATTTCGTAGCCGCGGGTAGAACCGAGGCGGCAAGGGAAACATTTGCCGCAGCTTTCGTGGGCTGTGAACCTGAACAGGTGCTCGACATACCTGATAACGGGATATTCTGCGGGCAGACACACCACGGATGCGTGCCCCAAAAGGAAACCTGCCTGTGAGAATGACTCGAAATCAACCGTGAGGTCGTCGATCTTGCTAACAGGTACCAATCCGCCGAGCGGACCGCCGATGTGCATTGCCTTTACCGGTTTCCGGAACCCGCCACCGAGAGTATCGGTGACAACACGAAGAGGAGTACCCATATCGACCTCATAAATGCCGGGACGATTGAAGTGACCATCGAGCGAAACAAGCTTGGTGCCGGTGGAACGTCCCTTGCCAATGGCAGCAAAAGCTTCGCCGCCGTTCTCAACGACCCATGGAATGCAAGCAAGCGTCTCCACATTGTTCACAACTGTTGGCTTGTTGAACAGGCCGTGTTGTGTGGGATATGGAGGACGAACACGCACCTCGGGGCGCTGACCTTCTATTGATGAGAGGAGGGCGGTCTCTTCGCCACATATGTAGGCACCCTGTGCCTTAATGACTTTAAAATCGTATGAAAATCCTGAGCCGAGTATGTTCTGACCGATGTAACCGGCAGCACGGATATCGTCGATAGCAGCCTGAGTGATGGCAACGGCTTCGGGATATTCGCCACGAATGTAGACCACCCCATGACCTGCACCGGCAATGTAGCCTGCGATGATCATGCCGAGGAGCACAGAATGCGGGCGTTCCTCCAACAGGTAGCGGTCGCTATAGGCACCAGGATCACCTTCGTCGGCGTTGCATACGATGAATTTGGTATCTCCGGGAGTGTTCTTGCAAGACTCCAGTTTGAACGCGATAGGGAAACCTGCGCCTCCCCTGCCCCTCAGACCTGATACTTTAAAAGTGGCAAGCAGATCATCGGGCGACATGGCCAGTGCCTTCTTCAGTATCTCATAGTATGGTGCCAGGCCGGGGAACGGTGCTGTGAGCAACTGCGTGCCGGAGGCCACAACGTGGTACTTATCCATTGGCAGGACTGCACCTGCCTTGATGTCATTAATCGTGTCGATGTCGGCGCCAGAGTAGTTGCGGCCGGCGTAGTGAAAGGCGGCATTCTCGTGACAACGTCCGAGACAGCACATCTCGCCGATCTCATCTTCGGCAAAGGCACCTTTCAACTTGTTTTGCAGGGTATCCTGGGTGCCGGCCACCAAGCAAGCACTACCGTTGCATGCGTATACCTTTTTACCCTGATTCTCGGGGCGGAGAAAATCGTAGAAGGTTGCCGCGCCATACACATTCGCCTTACCCATCAAAAATTCATCGGCAAGCGCTGACGCCTGTTCTTTGGAAACTGCACCTGTCTGAGAAGCGGCAATGCCAAGTTCTTCAAACAGGTTTTCGCGCAACCCTTTACGGCCTGATAATTCGCTTAGGTTCTTTGACATAACAATGCTGATCTTACTGGTTAATCAAATGTAAGATAGGATTTCCATTTTTTGTGCATAACGCCGAAACAGGCTATTCCATGAATTCGCTCAATTCGAGCCAGCGCATTTCTTTTTCCTCCAAAGCGGCGGTGATCTCTGTGATACGCACACTCAACTTCTGGATCTCATCGTATGCAAGACCGGGCACCGCCATTCTTTCGGTCACGGCTATTTTTTCAGCTTCCAAGGCGGGCATATCCTTTTCGAGCTGTTCAAATTCGCGTTTTTCCTTAAATGAGAGTTTGCGTTTGGCGGGCGCTGCAGCAGCAACCTGATCGGTACTGACCGGGCTGGGAGTGTCGACAACCGGGCTTTCTTTAATTTTCTCGCGGGAACGCTCCTCGATACGGTACTGGCTATAGTTGCCAGGGAAGTCACGCACGACGCCATCGCCCTCGAAGACAAACAGGTGATCGACCAGCCTGTCCATAAAGTATCGGTCGTGCGACACTATGACAAGACATCCCTGAAACTCTGCGAGGAAATTCTCGAGTACAGACAGCGTGGGAAGGTCGAGATCGTTTGTAGGTTCGTCGAGTACAAGGAAGTTAGGGTTGCGGAACAGGATAGTGAGTAACTGTAGTCGCTTCTTCTCTCCCCCACTAAGCTTTGACAGGTAAGTGTATTGCTGCTCTGGCGGGAAAAGGAATAACTGAAGGAACTGTGCCGCGCTGAGCGTGCCGCCATTTGCCAAGGGGAAATTTTCAGCGATACCTTTGACGTACTCGATAATGCGCATGTCCTCTTTTATTTCCAGGCCCTGCTGAGAGAAATTGCCGAAGACGACCGTATCACCGATGTTTATTTTCCCGCTGTCGGCCGCCTCGAACCCCTGGAGCATATTGAGGAAAGTACTCTTTCCGGCTCCGTTCTTACCAATAATGCCTATACGCTCGCCTTTTTTAAACGTATAGTCGAAACCCTTGAGTATTACTTTTTCGCCATAGCTTTTATACACCTTTTTCATCTCGGCGATCTTGCCGCCGAGGCGCGTCATCTTCACCTGAAGTTCGACCTGCATGTCTACCACTTTCTGCTTTGCTCTTGCTTCAACCTCATAGAAGTTGTCCTGGCGGCTCTTGGATTTGGTGGTTCGGGCGCGAGGCTGTTTACGCATCCATTCAAGCTCCTTTCTATAAAGATTGCGTGCTTTGTCGATATTGGCTAGTGTGTTTTCTATTCTGGCAGCCTTCTTTTCTAAATAATCCTGATAATCGCCGCGATAGGTGAAAATCTGTTCGCCGTCGAGCTCCCAGATGACATCACAAACGTCCTCGAGGAAGTAACGGTCGTGGGTGACCATGAGCAAAGTGACCTTTTCCTGATTGAGGTAGTTTTCGAGCCATTCCACCATACCGACGTCAAGGTGGTTGGTAGGTTCGTCCATTATGAGCAGTACGTGCCTATGTTCGAAACCAATATCAATAAGGATCTGTGCGAGCGCTACGCGTTTTCGCTGACCGCCTGACAATGTGCGCACAGGCTGATTGAGGTCATGGATATTGAGTTTGCCCAGGATCTGGTGTACTTTGGCCTCAAAGTCCCAAGCCCCCAACTCATCCAATCGTGCCAAAGCGGCGGAAAGTTCGGCAGGATCTTTTTCTTTTTCGGCGATAACCTGTTCGTAGCGTCTTAAAGCCTCGGCGACGGGGTGTCTGTAATGAAAAATGTTATCCAGCACCGTAGCGTTCTCATCAAACTTCGGATCCTGTTCAAAAAGAGCAACAGAAACATCTTTATGCACCCAAACTGTACCTTCGTCGACTGTGTCTTTACCAGCCAAAATGCGAAGTAAAGTTGACTTACCGGTACCGTTTCGGGCAATGAGGGCGATCTTGTCACCTTCACTGATATGGAAAGTAATATTTGTGAACAGCGGTTTTATTCCGTAGGTCTTGCTGATGCGTTCAGCCGAGAGATAATGCATATGAGGTGTAAAGTTACGTTGATACTGCTAATGAACTGAACAATGAAAGCGCGTAAAAAAGGGCGCCCGGAAGGGAGCGCCCTGGATAAAATGTCGAAGACGGATCAATATGCACGGGCAAACAAAACCCTTTGAGTAGATGGTTTGCCGGTGAGGATACACTTACCTTCTTCCTGCTCATTATTGAGCGGAATGCATCGAATGGTTGCTTTGGTAAGTTCTTTGATCTTCTCTTCTGTTTCGCTTGTTCCATCCCAGTGGGCTGCAACGAAGCCGGCCTGCTCGTCGAGTACTTTTACGAACTCATCCCAGGTATCAACCTTACGGGTATTCTCGTTTCGGAACTGCAGTGCTTTAGCGTACATATTTGACTGAATATCGTCGAGCAAGGCAGCAATATGCGTAGAAAGACCTTCTAACGATACTGATGCTTTCTCCTTGGTATCACGGCGTGCGACTTCCGCTACATTATTTTCCATATCGCGCGCGCCCAATGCAATACGTACCGGTACCCCCTTCATTTCATACTCAGCAAATTTCCATCCCGGCCTTGCAGTGTCGTCATCATCAAATTTAACACGAATACCTTTTGAACGCAATTCGGATACCAGAGAATTGGCGTAGTTATTGATGCGAGCCTGAGCTTCAGGATCCTTATTCATGATAGGAACGATGACCACCTGAAGGGGTGCTATGCGTGGAGGTAAGATGAGGCCCTGATCGTCGCTATGCGCCATGACGAGAGCACCAACCAAGCGTGTAGAGACACCCCAGGAAGTAGCCCATACATAGTCGAGTTTATTTTCTTTATCTCGGAATGTAACATCGAATGCTTTCGCAAAATTCTGACCGAGGAAGTGAGAAGTACCTGCCTGCAACGCCTTTCCATCCTGCATAAGCGCTTCAATACAGTAGGTATCTTCGGCACCGGCAAACCGCTCGTTAGCGGTCTTGACGCCACGAACCACCGGCACCGCCATATATTGCTCGGCAAAAGTGGCGTACACCTCCAACATCTTTTTGGTCTCTTCTATAG
>JBIKSN010000200.1:0-5915 GCA_044348585.1 Flavipsychrobacter sp. | reverse complement strand
ACGCCCTTTCTATACCACATATTTCCGATCTGAATTTTCAATGTGTTGTGTTACCGCTTGTTTGCTACCTGTAGCGCTTGGACGGCTTGTAGAGCGAACCTATATCGGACCCGCAACCACATTTGCGGCTACTCCTGCAGCCCTCGGTAAGAGAGAAAAGGATTGCCGCAGCAAATAAATAAATGACGAAACGAGTTCCTTTAGTTCTTTTCATAAAATCTACATTTGTAAAAATAGAGAAAATTGCCGGTTAGCCAACCTAAAAAAATACTCATAACTCCGCTGGACTGGGGAGCAGGGCACACCACGCGGTGCATTCCGCTGGTGGCACATCTGCTACAGAACGGCCACAAACCAATAGTGGCGGGCAATGAGGCACAAATGGCTATTATAGACCAATACTTCAATGGAAGTATTGATACAATTTATACCCCCGGTTACAATGTAATTTACTCGGGTCTGAACAAAGTGGCGCAGGCGGGACTGTTATTACAGACACCCCGACTGTTGAAAACCATAGGGCAGGAAAATATCCGGCTAAAGGAGATCGTAAAGAAACTGAGACCCGATGGGATCATTTCAGATAACCGATATGGCATGTACCACGCAAGGGTGCCATCGGTGATCATGACGCACCAACTGCGGATACAGTCGGGATTGGGGAACGCAGTGGACAATATATTGCAACGGATGCACTATAAGTACCTGAATAAGTTCGGCGCCACCTGGGTGGTGGATACTGAAGCAAGTCCGGGTCTGGCGGGCACACTCTCCCACCCCACGGCCATGCCCGATAGTTACAAGTACATCGGGCTTCTGTCGCGCTTTGCCTGTATGGTTACCGGCAACCAAAAAGAGGACGGACCGATACTCGTGCTGATATCGGGGCCGGAACCACAGCGCACTGAATTCTCGAAGATGTTGTGGCAGCAGGTCTTGAAACACCCGGGACCAGTGATGTTTGCCGAGGGCAGCGAAACGGTGACCGGACCTGCAACTATTCCTGCCCACATCAGCTATCATAAACGTATAGACGGACCGATGCTGGCCGAGACACTGATGAACGCATCAATAGTTGTGTGCCGCAGCGGCTATTCTACCCTTATGGACCTGAGTGCTATCAACAAACACGCCATAGTGATACCCACGCCGGGGCAGACGGAACAACAATATCTTGGAACCAAACTGCACGAAAGAGGTATATTTTATTCGACCCCGCAAAAGGGATTCGATCTGCCGCGAGCGCTGAAGGAAGCGGCCGCCTTCCCCTTCCATAAAACAAATAGTGCGGAAGCTTTTTCAGCCTTCCGCACTGTGGTGGACAACTGGGTAAACAGCCTGCCCTAAAAGAAGTCGTATGCCCGGCGCATAGCTGAGTTGATTCGTACTCCGAAGTACACGTACGTTGTAGTGAGCGCGCTCTTTGTTGTACCGGTGGTGGAGGTATGTGGGTAGACACCGTCTACGCTTGAGTAATCGCGGTAGACACCACCACAATCGATGAACATGTTGCGGCGGATCTGGTAAGACGCATTCAGTCCCAGCATCATGCACCTGCTCTCGGGACCGTTGATCATGCTGACACCGAACTGCGAAGCGGCGCTGGGGTAATTTCTGAAGACATTATTACCATAGTTGCGGCTACCTGTGTCGTTGCCACGAATGTAATAAGTGGCACGCGCAGTGAGGGTGAGGTTTTTAGCAGGCTGGTAGCGGATCTGCCCGATGGCCTTAATGAAACCTGAACCCAGCGGATCAGCGAGTGGCTGGTTGTAGTTGGTATAGTTGGCCAATGTATCCTGTGCTGAATAGGTATATGGGCGCACCGCATCGATCTCGCCCTGAAGGTCGAGATTCTTCAGGCCAAACGCGTTGAAGTACTTACCGCCCATTTGCACGCCCCATTTGTTGCCGTACCATTTATTGCCACCGGTAAGTTCTTTTATCTTGAACTCGTTGAGAATGAACTGACCATAGAACTGGAAATTGCGGGCCACCAATGCCTTGGCGCTGAAGCCCAGTAATGACTTATCACCTGCGCCATTATAGCGGCTCATGGCGGTGCTGAGTATAACCGGATTGAGATAAGAAATCTCATAACCACCCGGACGACCGAATACCTGCGCTTCAAAAAGGCCGATGTTCAACCAACGGGTCACGTTGGTATTGAGGTAACGCATGGTTGAGTATTTGTGTTCGTTGACCCTGTCTGCACCTTTTACATACTGTGGCGTTAGCTCGAGGTACAGACACTCGTAATTGAGCTTCCAGATACGCATCTGCAGATTGAGGAACGGCATATTGGAAGAGTTGTCGGTAAGGAACAAGCTGGTAAAGCCATCGCCGAAAAAGTGTTTACCGTAACCGAACGTAGCGTTCAGGTGGTTTTTAACAAGGTCGGCATTGACATAACCTGACACCTGCAGATAGTCGTACCCACCGAATTGGTTCACTGTCTTTTTAAAGTAGTCGGCACCGGGCACGGCCTCCAGTTTCTTCTGCGCCCAATTATTGACGTGATAAGGGAATTTTTCCTGGTTATCGGTCATCATGGTATAGAACCCTATCTTTTTCGCTATCCAGCCGCGCACCTCCAGCCCCTGGCTATTGGCCGTCACCATTTTCGGAATGGCGGCTCCCGTTACAGGGTCGTTGGCGGGTGTGTTGGTCTGCATGAGGCCTGTACCTACCACCACCGGATTGATAACAGCGAAGAAATTTGCCGTCTTGACATAACCCAGATTATACTGAGTTTTATAAAATGTGTTCAGGATACTGCGTTTGGAACGGAGAGTACCGTTCTCATCGGCAGCCCACTCGCCACTTTCACTCATCATTTGCTGCATATTGTAGCGGTCTATTCCGCTCATGTTCTTTTGCAAACGGTCGTTGCCGGAGATCTCGAGTACGGTTCCGGAGTCGGTGGTGGAGCGGGATTGGGTGAGATATTCGAGAAAGTGCACAATGTTCCTGCGGGATTCGGGTTTGTCTCCGTTCGACAGACTGTCGCACAACCGGCCCGAAAGGGTCTCCCAACGGTCGAGGTTGTGATATCCTTCTGAACCGAGTTGCAGAAAAGTGGTCTGCGCCCCTGCACCGATGGCACCCATCACTGCGGCGGAAACTAATATGGCATTTTTGAGCATAAAGAAGATTTTGAAACGTGTATTCGGTAGTTTTGCACTTAATAAAAAAGTGCCCCTGAGTATGGGGCGAATATACAGATATGTTTTCAAAACTTATAAAAGGGGCAACCGTTGTAAACGAAGGTGTGAGCAAGATACAAGACGTGCTCATTGTGAACGGCAGGATTGAAAGAATTGATAATGACATAACGCCGCAGGGCAATTGCACTGTTATCAACGCGGCAGGCCTGCACCTGTTGCCGGGCGCCATAGACGACCAAGTGCATTTTCGTGAGCCGGGCCTTACACACAAGGCTACGATAGGCAGCGAAGCACGCGCCGCGGTGGCCGGAGGCGTAACCTCTTTTATGGAGATGCCCAACACCAACCCGCCAGCGCTGACACAAGAACTACTGGAAGACAAATACAGAATAGCATCGGGCACTTCTATTGCTAACTATTCGTTCTTCATGGGCGTCTCTAATACTAATGCCGATGAGGTGCTGCGCACCAACGACAGGAAGAAAGACGTGTGCGGTGTGAAAATATTCATGGGGTCGAGCACGGGCGATATGCTTGTGGACAACTACATAACGCTGGGTAAGATATTCGGCGGATCGGAGTTGCTGATAGCGACGCACTGTGAAGACGAAAAAATAGTAACGGAGAACAAAGCCAAATATCCTGATGCCGACAACGCGTCCTTCCACCCGGTGATACGCGATGTAGAAGCTTGCTTCTCCAGCTCTTTCTCCGCTATTCAACTGGCGAAGCAGCATGACACAAGGCTGCACATATTGCACATATCAACGGCAAAAGAGCTGCAACTGTTCACTAATATGCTGCCACTGAATGACAAGCGGATCACATCGGAGGTATGTGTGCATCACCTGCACTTCACTGCCGATGATTATGCGAAACAGGGCAACCTTATTAAATGCAACCCGGCTATCAAGTCGGCAGAGAATAAAGAGGCGCTTTGGGAGGCATTGCTGGACGACCGTCTGGACATTATTGCCACTGACCATGCACCTCATACCTTGGAAGAGAAACAACAACCTTACCAGAAAGCACCTGCCGGTGTACCTTTGGTGCAACACACAATGCTGCTGATGTTGCAGTATGTGAAGGAAGGAAGGATATCGATAGAAAAGGTAGTAGAGAAAATGGCACACGCACCTGCAGTGTGCTTCAAGATAGCGGAACGCGGCTATATTCGCGAAGGCTACCATGCCGACCTGGTGTTGGTGAACCTGAATATGCCATACACAGTGACTAAACAGAACATCCTGTACAAATGCGGCTGGTCTCCGTTTGAAGGTCATTCATTCCCCGCTACCATACACAGCACCTATGTGAACGGCGAGAAAGTATATGAACTGGGCAATATCTATGACCACGCTATGGGTGCCCGACTGAAATTTGACCGCTAAGATCCGCTGATGCAGAACGACAAGACCACCCTCCGCGACCTATCCATCTTTACGACCGATGGTAGCGGAGGCGTGTTTGCGTTGATAGACCGCACGACGACACAGGAAGGGCGCGAGATGCTGCGCAAACATATCACCAATCCGCCGGGTACACACGAGGAATTGCAATCGCTGCAGGAATCGGTGCGCTTCTGGTGCCGGCACAGCAACAAATGGCCATCGGTGATATCGAACGGCACACTGGTGATGTTGGAGAAATTCTACGAGTCGGCAGACCATGCCGCACCACCCGCGACCGGAGTTACAGGTATGCTGGCCCAGGCGCTACAGAAGGTATTCAACAAACGTGAGTATTTCTTCACCCGCTTCTCAGTATCTCATTTGTCCGACTTTTTGAAGGGATGCAGCGAACTGACCACTCTACTGAATGAGCCAGATGTACCCGCGCGCCTTGCCACAGAGCTGGAAGCAATGAAGGAAGAACTGCAGCATCCGCTTACGGAAAAGATCATAGCCGTGAACGGGCAGACACGCTTCTCAGAACTGCAACAACTTCAGTATAAAGCCCGCCGCGACCTGAAGCAAATTACTTTCAGGCTGATCGCGATGTATGCAAAGCTGGACGCCTGCCAGTCTATGGCAAAAGCCACTACAGAACACGGGTGGGTGTTTCCGGAACTGCTACCCGAACTACCTGTGATATTTGAAGCAGAGGGTATCGGGCATCCGCTGCTTGCCAACCCTATATCATACGATATGAGTTTCGGACAAGGCAGGAACTTCCTGCTGCTTACCGGCGCTAACATGTCCGGCAAGACCACATTCCTGCGCGCACTGGGTGTGGGTTCATTGCTGGCGCACATAGGTATGGGAGTGCCTGCCAACAAAATGCGTATCAGCTTCCTGAATGGCATCATCACCAATATGCATGCCGAGGACAACCTGCTGAAAGGGGAGAGTTACTTTTTTGCCGAAGTGCAGCGCATGAAACAGATAGCAGCGCGCATAGGCGAAGAACGCCCGCACCTGGCGCTGATGGACGAATTGTTTAAAGGCACGAATGTGCACGACGCGTTTGAATGCACCAGGGCTGTAGTGGAGGGATTGATGAATCACCCGAACCATATTATGGCCCTGTCAACGCATCTGTATGAAGTGGCACAGCAGTTCAGTGGCAACAGCAAGATCATCTTCGCCTACTTTGTTACCAATATATCTTCCGGCGGAGCATATAAATTCACGTACCAACTGAAGGAAGGAATTTCCAACGACCGGATAGGATATATTATCTTGCAACAGGAAGGCGTAATAGATATGCTGAACGGTAAGGCCGGGACACACGCCAAAAAATAAAAAC
>JBIKSN010000199.1:0-5930 GCA_044348585.1 Flavipsychrobacter sp. | reverse complement strand
GACTGTATCGACATCCGTCCGAGCAACATATTTGCCGGGACATTGTCGGGTTTTTCTTTAGTTACCGCCAGTGCCATCTGCACACCTTTCATAGGTTCCGAGGTTCCCTGAATGTATGCTGAAGCCATTGTGAGGCGGGCTTCTTCATTGTCGGGGTGGTCTTTTAAAACGCGCTCCAGACAAGCGATTGCCTCATTGGCCTCCCACATCTGCAGGGCACGGTCCTCTTCGTGTTCCAGCAGTTCCAAAAATAATTGGGCTGCAAAGGTGAGGTTTTTTTCGGAATTTTCCAATTTAGCGGCCTGCGCCTTATAGAAAACAGCCGGGGGGTATTGTTTACTACGTTCCCACACACCTGAAAGGCGTGTAAAAACAGCAGCCATCCGCGAGGAGTCGCGAATGGCCGTGAGTTCGTTTTCGATAGCTGTTACCGAGTCGGCTGCAGCTTTTGAAAGCTGCTTGCGGGCACCGGCGAGTATGGCATCGAAAGATGCAGCACTCATAGTGTTAGGACCCTGGGCACCGCCGGCGGCTGCCATAGGAGCAGGCTCGCTTTTCTTTGGCGGAACGGTATTTCCTCCCCAGTATAAAAGTGCGATAAGTATGATGCTGACCGCAATGGCGATGTAGTGTGTTGCCCTCAACTTTGAAATCAATTTGCGGGCAAAGGTACGGAACGGTCGCTACACTGCAGGCCCAAGTTGTTGCTACTAAATTAGTCGGCCATATCGGCTTCCTTGTGTTCTACCAGCTCGTGTGCCGATTCTTTAACGGCCTGTACGAACTCTTTTGCAGGTTTGAACGCAGGAATAAAATGCTCCGGTATGTCAACGGCCACATTCTTCTTGATGTTGCGACCCACTTTTGCAGCACGCTTCTTGAGGATGAAGCTACCAAAGCCACGAACGTAAACGGGTTCTCCTTCTACAAGAGATGTCTTTACTTCCTTAAAAAAGGCTTCGAGCGCTACAAGGATATCTACTTTAGGGATTCCTGTTTTCTCGGCGATGCTGCCTACGATGTCTGCTTTCCTCATGGTCTAACTGTTTTAAAATGTGAACGTTATGTAGTTGAAAAGACAATTATCACGCCATGTTTTGCCAAAGTGCCAAAAATGGGCGGCCTTATTAACAAACAGTTGCTAAACGGTTTGCAAAGAATGACAAACTAACTGACAATCAACAAACAAAGATTTATAATAAATTATCTTTTACAAGAACAAAAATACGAAGAAAATGAAACAGAAAAGCAATAATGCATAAAACGCTCAAAATGTGTGGAATGCGGTGTGGAGTATTTTCCCCAAATTGGGGTACAAGTGACGGGTAAGACCACTAATGAAACCGCACATCGGCCGAATAGGGCATCACCGCCACCTGAAACCGCCTGCCCGTCACCGGCTGCAACGTATTGAGGCTGTACACACTATACCAGCCCGCCCTGCCGCCACAGGCCGTAGCATGGTGCGGGGCGGGCCCGTCGGGGTTGGCATTGCTGCTGGCCACTATGAACTGACCTGTACGATCATCCACACAAATGCCATGCGGCTGATAGAAATCGCCATATATCTTCTGCACCACCTGATAGGTGTTGTAGTTGATCACATATACCGATCCGCGGCGGCCCGGCAATGTGTTGGCGGCATCTTCCATACACGTAACAAACATATAGGGTTTGGTACGCGACATGGCTATCTCCTGCGGCAAGGTGCCTACCGGAATAACAGCAAGAACCGCATCGGTGCGGGCATCGAGCACACGCACCTCGTTGGTGCCTTCGCAGGTCACAAAATACTTGCTGCGGTCGGGCACCATCATTATCTCGTGCGGATTGGGCGATGTTCTGTCGGCGCTGCCTGTGGTTACAGGCGGCAGCCCGTTCAGGCTCACCTTGGCATACCACGGCTCCTTGGGTGCATATTTATAGATCACATTGCCATACTGCGCAGTTATGTACATGGTGTCAAAACGGGCATCGCTGGTGATGCCGTGCGGAAACACAAACGCGCCGGCACCACTGCCGGTGAGCCACGGCTGGGTGGTGAGCGATGTGGTGTTGGCAAAAATAATGCTGCCATTGGCGGTCCAGTCGGTAGTGCAGAGGGCGGTATCACCGGGGGCTATGTACAGTATGTTCCAAGATCCGTTACCCAAGGGTATCTGCCCCACCACCTTGTCGGTGCGGGTGTCAATCTTCTGTATGGCAGGCCCGCCCAGAAAGCTCACATAGGCATACTTACCATCGGCCGACGTACGCAGGCAGTGCGGACTTTCTATAGTACCCGGAATGGTACCCACATTGATGTAGCGCATCACCAGATTGGATGCCGCGTCTATAACCGCCACCAGGTCGCAACCCTGCTGGGTGAGGTAGACCTTCTGGCGCGTATCGTCGTTTGAGGAAAAAGCTATGTTGCCTGCCTTGTCGGGCGCGCCCTCCAGTATCCAGCTTTTTAGTGTGTTGTACTCTATCTCCGACAAATGGCCCGTGTTGCCTCCCGTCACATCATAAGGCATGGTAGGCAACGCCACTACACCACGTGCAGGATCGGTATTCACAAAATACAGCAACGGACTATACTCTGGCGAGAACGGAACAACCGCAGCACCGGTGCCGCCGCCCTCAAACAAGTGCTCCCACGAATCCAGCAGCAAGCCCGCGCTATTCTTATAGCTGGCCGCATTGTGGCAGCCCGCAGTAGCGCACTTGTCTACAATAATGCGGCCGATAGCATCGGGAAAGTTGCCATAGTCGGGCGTGGGTGCGGGATCGGTCTTGCGGGGTTTGCAGGCCGAGAAGACCACAACAAGAAAGACACAGAGAGAGACTACCGTTACAATTATTCTGCGCATTGCATAGCGTTTACAGGAAGATAAAGTTAAGGGAAAAGCAAAAGCCGACTCAATTTGCCGTTACGAAATATTGGGAGTATTCGGCTGAGGAGTAGCGTTTATCGCGCAGGTCTTTGGCGAAGCGCAGCACATCGGGTTTCACGTCTTTGCGCAGGCGGTTGCGCAGGGATAGCTTTACACCATAGTAGGCACTGGTGCGGTTGCCCAAGGTGGGATGATTGAGTGGAAAAAAGGAAAACACCAGTGTGGGCCAGCTGGCACGGCTACCCTGCTCGAAAGACACTATTACCGGAAAGCCGGAGATCTCGCCCTTCAGGCGTTCGGTGGTGTAGAAAAGGCGGCTGTTCTCGTTGTTGAGCACCACAGAATAACCGTCGTCGAAGAGGCTGAGAATGGACCGGTCGGAGGTGTCGGAGGTAATGCGGCGCATGGTGCGGAAGTGATTGATGCCCCGGATGACAAACGTGCCAGTGAACACTGCGCAGATAACCGCTGAGAACATCACCACCCCAACAGGGTCGGCCTCACCGGCACCTGTAAGGATAAGGATGACCGCACCCGCAAGAAACGTGAGTGCTGCCATAAACAAGACCTTATTGCTGTTGTATTCCCAGAACTTCATTGGTATGGCATTTGAGGACGCATGACACTATCACCTAAGCAGCACACACCTCCCCCCGTAATATCAAATGTCGGGCATAGCTGAACAAATGCAGTTATAGGAAGATAGAGCGTTCCCTTATCGGAAATATAGTAACAAAAATTATGCCAAGAAAAGCTAATAATCAATGAGTAATAAAAAAGGAATAATGCTCAACAACGGTCAGGCATGAAACCCATTACCGATAAGATTTGTGGTAAAAAATGAGACTATGGGCTTCAGGCCTCTTTTCTCGTTGTCCCGATCCAGATCAATAGTGAGTGTCTCGGTCACCGGCTCTGTATCATTGGGACCATAAATAGGAAAAAAATCAAACCTGATCATAGGAGGATCGTGGCCGATCATTGGTCGGTAAGTAACAATCACAGGAAAACCGGCTATGCGCCCATGTATCTCGGGATTAACAAGCTTGTAAACGCTGCTGACCTGTGTGGGGATGGTGATAAAACCATCATCAAATAAATCCTGAATGCACCATTCCCAACCCGTCATAAGCAGGTGCCGGGTGCCGATAAAAGTCCTTATCGTTTTGTTCAGGTAAATTCCGGTGAAATAGACGAAAATGAACAACGCGAAAAATGGAATAAACATGCCACGCAAACTCAATATCCCGAATGCACCGAGTAGGATGGTTGCCACACCCGAGAGAATAGCCGCCATAATAACAACTGCGGGCAACCTACGGGCATTCCACGTCCAGAAAGCCATTTTAGGCAACTGAACGGAATAATGGGTGTTTTTGCTGAGGTCGCGCTTATTCATCACTAATAGAGTAAAGTTAACAAAGGAGTCAGGAACTGACCGCGGACACTTTTACCGAAACACTTTTTGCTTATCTTCATCAAAAAATAAACCATATGCAACTACTTGACGGTGTTCTCGTGTCGGGACACATAAAGGAACAGATAAAGAAGGAAACGCTGGAATGGCAGGCAGCGGGTGGTAAAAAGCCTCACCTGGCAGCGATATTGGTAGGCAACAACCCCGCCAGCGAGGCATATGTGGGTTCTAAAGTGAAGCACTGCGAAGAGTTGGGATTCGACTCTACACTGCTGCGCCTATCTGCCGATATCTCTGAAGCAGACCTGATATCGGAAGTGAACAAACTGAACAATGACGACAAGGTGGATGGCATACTGGTGCAGTTGCCCCTGCCGGCTCATATATCTCCCGATTCGGTGATCAACGCCATAGACCCCGGAAAAGATGTGGATGGTTTCCACCCTATTTCTCAGGGTCGCATGGTGCTGGGTCAGCCTACCTTTCTGCCGGCAACGCCCTATGGCATTATGCTGATGCTGGAATACTACAAGATAGACACAACGGGCATGAACTGTGTGGTGATAGGCCGCAGCAATATTGTGGGCACACCAATGACGTTGCTGATGAGCCGTGCAGCCAATCCGGGCAATGCGACAGTGACGATGTGTCACTCCAAAACAAAGAACCTGAAAGACTTCACCCGCAATGCCGATATCATCATTGCAGCGATAGGCCGTCCGCGCTACGTAACCGCAGACATGGTGAAGGAAGGCGCGATAGTGATAGACGTGGGTATCAACCGCATAGACGACCCTACTAAAAAGAGCGGCAGCCGCCTGGTAGGCGATGTGGATTTTGACAATGTTGCACCGCTGTGCAGCTACATCACCCCGGTGCCGAAGGGTGTGGGCCTGATGACCATTTGCGGTCTGATGAAGAACACACTGCTGGCGGCAAAGCTGAAAGGAAAATAAGGAAAGCCTCCATAGAACCATAATTGGTAAAGCATGTAATCACTTACATGCTTTACTTTTGTGGCTCAGTTTCATCCCGAATACACATTGAGCACCAACTACGAAATAGCCGGCTATCCTGTAATGGAGCATTTCTACACGCTGCAGGGCGAGGGGGTACATACAGGCAGGGCAGCCTACTTCATTCGCCTGGGCGGCTGCGATGTGGGCTGTGTGTGGTGCGATGTGAAGGAAAGCTGGGACGCGGCAGCGCACCCGCAAATGACCAATGAAGAGTTGGTACGCATAGCCGGTGCGCACGAAGGCCGCATAGCGGTGATAACAGGTGGCGAACCCGCCATGCACCCACTATCGGCACTGTGCGACGCGCTGCACGCCTACGACTTCAAGGTACACATAGAGACGTCGGGGGCGCATCCGCTGAGCGGGCACCTGGACTGGGTGACACTTTCGCCCAAGAAGTTCAAAGCGCCACTGGAAGAGAACTTCGCGCTGGCCCATGAGCTGAAGGTGGTAGTGTTTCACAAGTCGGACCTGGAATGGGCCGAGCAACATGCCGCGCGTGTGGGCAGTCACTGCAGCCTGTTCCTGCAGCCGGAATGGAGCAAGCGCGACACTATAACACCCCTTATCATCGACTACATCAAACAGCATCCGCAGTGGCAATTGTCGCTTCAAACT
>JBIKSN010000019.1:0-22063 GCA_044348585.1 Flavipsychrobacter sp. | reverse complement strand
ATCCGGATTGGATTCGAACCAATGACCCCAAGCTTAGAAGGCTTGTGCTCTATCCAACTGAGCTACCGGACCAGTAACAGTTGGTTTTACTTTACTAAGGCTTTCGCCAGTAATATAGATTTAAAAGAAACTCATCCCCTAAAATCGATTGACCTATCTGACCGATCGCTCAGCAACTATAAGTTCCTGTTTAATGGCTGCAAATGTACACAAAAAACTTATTCGCCACCCGGTGCCTGGCCGTCCTGCAAAACGGTGATATCGACGAGGTCGCGTTTCAGGTTCCACATGTCGTTGGCCCAGTAAAGGCCGTCGTACTGTCCGCTTGGCACATAGGTGTATTTGCGGTTGGGGTCGTTGCTTACAGAGGTGAGTTTGTCGAACACGATCATCTGCCGCTCCTGGTCCCAGTTCATAGATGCCGATACGTCCTTTTTGTACTCGAGCACAAATCGCTTAACGGGAGTCTTTGGGAAGTTGTGTGACCCTATACCGAATAAAGGCGCGCCGAATGTGACACCACTGCCGGTGGGACTGAAGGTCATGGGGTCTATCACCTTGCGATTGCTGAGCAAACCACCTGAGTTGAGGCCGAAGAGGAAGTATACTTTCTGCCCCTTTACCTCGCGGGTCATGATGCGGTAATAAAGCGCCCCGAACCACTTGCCTCCGGAAATGGTGCTGTCTTCAAGTCCCTTATCAAGTTGTTCGCTGTAATCGTTGAGCCCAATGAGCTTGAGTTGGGGCTGATTGAGCTGTATGGCACCGTAGTAGCGGCGGGAGACCTTGGCAGGCTCTATGACCCAGTTGAAAATGCGGAATGAATTGTCGTCGGAATTGAGAATACTGATGAGCTTCTGCAGTGTATCAAAGGTGTAGAGGTATGAATTGGGTATCTTAAGCGTGCGCACCAGCTGGCGGGCAAACCGCTCGCTGTACATGACACGGGTGTCAGGCAGGAATGCCTCGTACATCGAGTCGGCCGATACCACGAGTGAATCCTCCATTTTCTTGAATTTCTCCATGTCCTGCGCAGTAATTCCCTGTGCGGCCGAACGACCACATGTAAATGACAGCATTGCAATGGCTGCGAAAAGCAATTTCCTCTTCATGGGCACAACGAATTTCATCGGGATCAAACCTAAAGAATATTTCGTTAAAGATACGTTGAATAGTCATTGGTCGGTACATACCCGTGGCGCGCAACCGGCTTGTTGCCGGTCGCATGCCTCATCTGCAGAAATGCTTCTGTAACTATGCGCGATAGCCTGTTCTGTCGCCGTCGTCTCCGCCTACTATGAGGTTTATGACCAGTGCCAGAATGAAGGCGCCAACAGTGGCGCAAATAATGGTATTGATGAGGGGGCTGCTGGTGAAGGCCAAGAGGTCCTTAAAGAGGATCTTGCCCAACCAACCGCCAACAATACCTATGAGCACTGTGGCAATGGCCCCAAAGCCGCGGCCGGGAGTGAGGAGCTGTGCGAGAAAACCGGCAATGCCGCCAATGAGAATTGTGGCAATAAGTCCTTGCCAGTCGTGGAGTTCGTTGGTGATGGAGAATAGTAGTAAAAAAGACATGTTATCAGTTTTTTTGGAAAAATATAAAAAGGAAACACTATTGAAATGTTATTAACAAAATAATTGCTAATGAAAAGTTAGCGAATAATTACGAACAACCCAAACAAGGAAAACATATTTATGAATTCATTCACATCAAAAGTGGTGGTTTATACAGCTATTTATCGTTTAATAGTTTATTTTTGGCGGCCCGAACCAACACACTTGGGTTTATTTCCGTCTTAAGCGGAAACAATCGAGAGCGCAATATGAATCGACTTACAATGGTTGCCCTACTGTTATTCGGTATGGCAGTAAATGGAGTTGCACGTGACGGCTACCATATAACCCTTAAGATGCCTGCTGTGAAAGACAGTCTGGTGTATCTTGTTCACTATTACGGCAAACCGTTGCCTACCATCTACAAACGGGATTCGGCCAAGTTGGATAAAAAAGGTGTTGCAGTTTTTGACAGTAACGACCCCGATTTCATTGGCGGCATCTACATGGTGTTGCTTTCTGACAGAAAGACCTATTTTGAGTTCCTGCTGGACAAGGGCGCAGATATTACCATAACGGCGGATATTGCCAAATTGCCGCAGGGGGTTACGTTCAAGAACTCGGCGGAGAATGAGCACTTTCAGGAGTATGTGAACTTTCTGAAGGACTACAGTACCAAGCAGCAGGACCTGCAAAAAGAGTATGCCGCGGCACGTACTGCCGAAGACACCATTGCGCTGCGCAAGAAGTCGGCATCCACATCGCGCGAGCTGACAAAGTATCGCCGCGAGCAGGCCGACAAATATCCCGGCACCCTACTCTCTTCCATCTTTCACTCACTTGAAGTGCCGATAGTGCCGGAGGGGCCGCATTTTCTTGAAGACGGCAAGACCCGCGACACCACATTCGCCTACCGTTACTACAAAAGCCACTACTGGGATAGCTACAACCTGAAAGACGACAGGCTGATCCACACGCCGATCTTCGATGCAAAGCTGGAAGAATACTTCAACAAGCTGGTGATGCCATGGCCGGACAGCATGATAAAGGAAAGCACCGACCTGCTGGCCAAGACCCGCGGATCGAAAGAGACCTTTAAGTATGCCTTGTGGTGGCTGACCCGTAATGCCGAGAACAGTAAGATCATGGGCATGGACGAAGTATTTGTGTATCTGGTGGAAAACTACTACATGAAGGGTGATGCTACGTGGCTAAGCAGCGAAGAGCTGAACAAGTATATAGACAGGGCCATGAAAATAGCACCAAACGTTATCGGCAACCTGGCCCCAGAAGTGCGCCTGCCGGACCTGGCGACAGGTAAGGAGGAAAGCCTGAACGGCACCAAAGCAAAATACACGCTGGTGGTATATTATGCGCCTACCTGCGGCCATTGCAAAGAGGAAATTCCAAAGATCGATTCGCTATACAGGACATCGCTGAAAGCCAAGGGTATGAAGATATACGCGGTGAGCACAGAAGGCGATGAAGCCGCGGCGAAGGACTTTGTGAAACGATACAAGCTGGAAGACTGGATGACCACTTGGGACCCTGAACATGTGGGCGACTGGCGATCTAAGTATGACGTGTACAGCACACCAACCATTTACCTGCTGGATGAGAAAAAGATCATCAGAGGAAAAAGACTGGACCACAGCAACATAGCCGGGCTGGTGGAAATGCTGGAAAAGAAGGAGAAAAATAAATAACCGAAAAAACAGGATATAAAAATGCGAAAACTGGTTTTATCATGCATGGCTGCCGGTCTGGTTACATCAGGCTACGCACAGGCATTGTTCACTTATGGACCGAATTCTGTGACCAAGGATGAATTTCTGAGGGTTTACAAGAAAAACAGTATCAACAAGAAGCCCGACATGTCTGAGAAGGAATTGAAAAGTTACCTTGACCTGTATTCACTTTTCAGAATGAAAGTAGCCGAGGCAGAAAAACAGCGCCTCGACACCATCCCGAGCATTGACAAAGAATTGACCAACTACCGCAAACAGCTGGCCAAGAACTACCTCACTGACGATCAGATCACTAACAAACTGATACGCGAGGCATATGACCGTATGAAGGAGAACGTGCGCGTGGCACACATCCTGGTATCGTGCCCTCCCGGTACCGATACTGCTGCACCCCGCAGAAAAATAGACAGCATCTACAATTTAATAGAAACGAAAGGCCAGACATTTGAAGCAATGGCAATGGCCTTGTCGGATGACCGTGGTTCGAAAGACAAGGGCGGCGAGATCGGTTACATTTCATCGTTGCAGTACGTATATCCTTTTGAAAATGCTGCGTACAGCACACCTAAAGGGAAAATATCCGCTCCGTTCAAATCACAGTTCGGCTACCATATTGTGAAAGTGCTGGACCGCCGTGCCGATCGTGGCGAAGTAAAAGTGGCACAGATACTTATCCAGACACAGAAGTCGCGCGGTGAAGAAGGCATCAATGACGCCCGCAAACGTGCCGACTCTGTAATGGCCATGCTGAAAAGCGGTGCACGCTTCGCTGACCTGGTGATGAAGTACTCTGATGACAAATTCACCATCAACGACAGCGGTGTAATGAAGCCGTTCACATCGGGCCGCATGGTGCAGGTGTTTGAAGATGCAGCTTTTGGTATCAAGAAAGTGGGCGAAGTGGCAGGACCGGTTCAAACAGAGTTCGGATTCCACATCATCAAACTTCTTGGCAAGATCAGTCTGAAACCATACGACACACTCTACACCCAACTGAAACGCAAGGTGGAGAACGATGCGCGTGCACAGTCTGCAAAAGACATTTACTTCGAGAAAGTGAAAGCGCAGAATGGCTTCAAAGAGCATGCCGACGCATACAAGGAAGTATATGAAAAACTGATGGCGATACCTGACACCGGTGCCGATGCGAAAAGCATTAAGCCGGACGACTACAGGAATATGTCGAAGCCTGTGATCTCAATGGCAGGCAAGAACTACACACAAAGCGACTTTGCCGCATTCTTGTATAACATGACCCGCGGCAAATTGAATGGCCCACGCGCTACCACCATCCGCGATGCATATAGCTTATTCATAAACAATATGCTCACTGACTTCCAGGAGCGTAAACTGGTAGATGAGAACCCTGAGTTCAGGTTGCTGATGAACGAGTACAAAGACGGTATCATGCTGTTTGAACTGATGGACCGCAATGTATGGAGTAAGGCATCTAAAGACAGTGCAGGCCTGAAAGCATTTTTCGAGACACGCAAGAACAAATACATGTGGGAAGCAGGATTTGAAGGTGCCGTTTACAAATTCAAGACAAAAGCTGCATACGATACGGGCATGATCATGATCCGCCAGAGGAAATTCACAGAAGAGGAAATAGCAAAAGCTATCAACACCTCTGAAAAACCTGATGCAGTAACTGTTCAGCGCGGACGTTATGAATTCTCAAGGTTCAAGGAAGCAACTCTTGCTGATCTGCAGGCTGAGAATATCAAAGTAATTAATGGCGAGAATGAGACCTATACAGTTGTTGCAGCCAAGCAGGTGTTTGCACAACCAGTTGCCAAAACACTGGAAGAAGCGCGCGGTTATGTAGTTGCAGAATATCAGGACTTCCTGGAGAAACAATGGAACGAAAAAATGCGTCAGGACTATCCGGTTAAGGTTAACGAGACCGTATTCAAGTCTATGGTAAAAAAATAAGTTCTAGTACGATACACAATAAAAAAGCTCCGTAAAAACGGAGCTTTTTTATTGCCGGCAATCGGGCCGACGAGTTATATAAACCGGAGATCAAACAGCGTCTATAAGCTGCTTAACTGCGGCTACCCATTGTGGCTGAATGTTCATGCATGGTATGTAGTCATATGTCTGACCGCCTGCTTCCATGAAGTTTTCTTTCTCCCTGATGGCTATCTCTTCGAGCGTTTCCAGGCAATCGCTCACAAATGAAGGGCAGATCACCAACAGGTCTTTGATACCCTCGGCAGGCAACTGCCCCATTCTGGCGGTAGTAGCCGGCGTAAGCCAGGCACTGCGTCCCAACTTAGACTGGAATGCAACACTGTACCTGTCAGGCGCAAGCCCCAGTCGTGCGGCTACGAGCTTTGTAGTTTCGTAGCATTGATGGCGGTAACAGTATTTATGGGCTTCCGAGTTTACGTTGCAGCAATCGGCATGGTTCAAACAATGGCTACCGGTCACATCACTCTTTCTGATGTGGCGTTCTGGTATGCTGTGGTAGGAAAACAGAATATGTGTGTTATTTCCTGTAACATGCGCCCTCATGCTCTCGGCCAGCGCGTCTATGTAAACAGGATCGTTGTAGAATGGGGGCACAACCTTCAACGAGAAACGGTAACCCGACTTTGCATGAACTGACTGTGCATGAGCCACAGCCGTTTCATAGCTGGACATGGCGTAGTGCGGGTACAATGGCACCAGTACCACTTCCTCCACATCGGGCATCATACGCAGCAATTCGTCATAGGCCTCCTTCATAGCCGGTCGGCCATAACGCATTGCAATGACTACGGGTTCATCGGTAAGTGGCTGCAATTGTTGCTGCAACTGACGGGTGATGTGCACCAAAGGAGAGCCGTCTTTGGTCCAGATGGATTCGTATGCCTCTGCCGATTTGGGCGCACGAAACGGTGTGATGATGCCCTTTACGAGAATGGAACGGATAAGGAATGGTGAGTCTATTACCCGTTCGTCCATCAGAAACTCATCCAGATACCTCCTCACGTCCTTAACGGATGTCGAATCCGGCGACCCGAGGTTCATCAACACTATACCACGTTTTTTACTATTGCCCATGCCTGATCGTTGTTACTGCAAAGAAACACACTCTTTTGCCTTTATCAAGCAAAAAGCACGACGGACGACCTTCAAAATGACCGCCTTATGACAAGCATTTACGCTGCCCTACTCTACCACCAATTTGGTGCGCATGGTGCCCTTTTCGGTACCGATCTCGCATATGTAGAATCCGGCAGGTACATTATCGAGCGTCACATCCACCTTACCTGCATTATCTACGGTACCACCGTTAAGCCCGATGGAACGACCGTCTGTTGCGATGAGACGAACAGATACCTGTGTATTTCTAAAGGTGGCTCCCGGTGTCTGGATCGTGAAAGCACCCCTACATGGATTGGGCGACACGGAGATGCGCTGCAAAAGGGCCGGTATCTGCTTCACACCAACGGGTGGAGTGATCTCAGCCTTACCGCTCCTCCACATGCCGCGTCCATACGTTGCGGCATAGATCTCGTTGGTAGTGTGGTTGATATTGAGATCGGTGACCTGTACGCTTGGCAGGTTGCTATTGTAGAGCGCCCAGGATGTCATCTCTTTTGTCTTGTAGAAAACTGCCACTTCTGTCCCTACGTACTTGGTCATAGAGAAAGTGTCAATAGCCATACAATTTACCGGTAACGCAGGGAGTCCGGTACTCTCGTTTGTCCAGGTGCTTGTAGTGAGGTCGTAACTATACACCTTGGCAGCAATGAATCCTCCGAGCGTAACGTAGAATTTCTTCTCATTTTTGGGATCCACAACAATATCGGAGATAAACGCTGAGAACGGTACAACAATATCGAGCCAGGAAGTACCGCCGTTTGTAGTGTAGTGGATACGTGAAACACTTCCTGCATCGCGTACTGCGTAAATATAATCGGGATTCGAAAATGAAATGGCAAGGAATTCAATATTTGCACCGGAGCTGAATATGGGCGATATCGCCTCCCAAGATCCCCCGGCATCAGTGGTCCTGAAAATCTGCTTATATCCGATATAGAGGATATTGGGGTCAACAGGGTGCTGTATGTATGGTGTTATCCACGCACCGGGAGTGGGAAGATCTTCTGTAATACTGTTGAAATTGGCACCTCCGTCGTATGTGACGCGAACGTTTCCATATTGTGTAGCCGTAAAAAAGATATTGGCCGGATCAGCGTTGCTTATGAGGCAATGCATGCCATCGCCACCGGTCAGGTCTGTATAGACACCGCCCGCAAGTTTTTTTGTCCCGTTATCCTGAGCACCGCCCAAACAATAGGTTACGTCATTATGCACGGCATTACGATAGAATTGTGTGATGCCAAGTCCGTTGCTGATGTCCTTCCACCTGTTTATTACAGGATTGTATGTTTTATAGATACCGCCATCGCAGCCCAGATAAATGGCCCTATTGAGCGGATTGTATGCCAGCCAGTGTTTATCGGCATGCACCACCTGCACACCCGATCCGGTGTTGTACCAGGTGTTACAAATATCCCAGCTTAGACCACCGTCTACCGAGTAGAAGTTATTGATACCTCCAATGATCACTTTATCGGCATCGGTCGGGTCTATGGCGATACAGAGATCGTACCATCCCTGCCCGCCACAATTGGATGTAGGTAGTTCATTCTCACCATTCAACATGTTATTGGTACATGAAACATTGTCGGAAGTGACCTCTATAACCGTGCCACCGTAATCAGTTGAGCGATAAACGCCACGCAATCCGCTGGAGCTATTGCAAGCGATACCCATTATGACGCCGGGAGCTGCAGGAGACACAGCAATATTCATGCGTGACGAACCGGTAATAGATGTGATCGGATTCCAGGTAAAGCCGCCATTTGTTGACTTGTATATCTGAGCCCCACTGGACATAGTTGCCGCTGCATAAACCACTGCTGTGTCATTGGGACAATATAAAACCTGACGCACATTGAACGTGGCTGTCCTGAACCATGTAGCGCCACCGTCGGATGACTTGTAGAGACCGTTAGACGTTCCGAGAATAAGCTTGTTAGTATCCACCGGATTGATGACGAGCGAACGAGCCATGCGGAAAGAATCGAGCGTCCATGTTGAAGGGCCAATGTTCGCCCAGTTTGTTCCTCCGTCATAAGACTTCAGTACACCGATGCTATAGTCAGAGCCACCATTCGCGTCACCTGTAACTACATATACGGTATTGCCGTTGAGCGGGTTTACCGCCACATCACTCACGCACAGTGAAACAAAATCGTTATAAAGTGCTGTCCAAGTTGTACCGCCATTGGTGGTTTTCCAGGTGCTTCCTCCGCCACTCCCCACATATATGATATTGGAGTCGGTGGGGTGAAATGCAACAACGTTCACACGCCCGATACCCGAATAACCGCCATTTGACTTGTCGGGTCCAATAAAAGACCAGTTGTCGGTTGCTGTGCCCTTTGCAGCCTTGCGGCCAATGCCATGAGTACGCTTGTAATCTTCCCAAGCCTGCGCCGTTCTGAAACCCGGCACGAGATACCCTGCTGAATCCAGATGATTTTTCCAGTACCAGCTCCATCGTCCGAAATGATACTTCTCATCTTCTTCTATCACACCTCCGGCCCGCTCCACAATGCCCTTTTCTTCTTCTTTCTCACCAAACTGCGCACGGTATGCCTCGACAATTTCAGCATAAGTACGTTTCACATTGTCTTTCGGCATCCATGGCTGCGCCGTCACATTCATCGCTCCCAAAACCAGGGCACTGAAAAATACATATTTCTTCATCTTAACTCAAAAGGGGTTATGGCATTGCTACTGCCTGCTTTTTAATAATTTTTTTTACGCTTGTGGCGGACCATTTGCCACCGGAATTGACATATAATGTATTGCGGGCACCTCGCATCACCGAGGAAGGCGCTTTTTCGATGGAACCTTTCATTGCTGATACCATAACTGTATCACCGGTAACAATGGAAGATTGCGAGTTGCGTTCGAAGAAGTAATCAATGCCGGCCGGCATGTCTTTGGGGCGCTCCACCACCTTGTGGGCCCGTTCAATTCTGCACTGCACCACATCTCCGGTCCCTTTCCAATAAATGAGATCAGGAGACTTTTTGCCGGTCCATTTGAGAATGAATTTCAGATCAGATGATCCGCGTCCACCCGGCATACCCGAGAGTTTCTCTTGAGAATATGCTTCAATAAGTTTGTGATCGGTCGGCTTGCGGGAAATAGTCTGTGCATTACAGCTAAAGTTCAGCAATAGCACGGGCACTAATAGCCTGATTAGGGTTCCTGAGGTCATTATTACAAAAATACTAAAAAAACCAACAAATATAATCACCTCACAATCTATGGTATAGCCAGTTTAAAAGCACCTTTGGAAGCCACAATAGAATCGGCATTAAAATAGAAAGTTCCTGACAATACCTTGTTAGAATCAGACTGGATATTCACCGATCCGGAAGTGGCATAATACCTGTGATTGTCGGCGTAGTAGGTGATGGTATTGATAGGCGGATTGACAGGATATTCTTTCAGTCCGCTATAACCCGTGAGATTGATATTGAGTGTAGATACTTTACCATCCCTGACATGGGTAGCTATAACCATGAAATTATAGACACCACTATCATTTGATGAATTCTCAACTTTATAGCTATAAACTGAGTCTGTAGACCAGGCCACTCCATTGATCGACATCTTGATAGTAACCAATGAATCGACGCTGTTATCGGGCTGCGCACTCCGAACACTTGCGGGACCCTTAACCTTTTTACAGGCAATAAAGGACATCCCACCCATCAAAATGAAAAAGATCAGTTTTCTCATGACGTTACTTCACTGTAAGTACAACGCAAATTGCAGCCTGTTATTATATACCTGAGTATCAGGGCTGTGCGACAGTGAACTTACCGTTTGTTACCGCGACACCATCATCAGTATTGAACGAGAAGTAGCCGGAAACAGTTGTAGTGGTGACCTCAGTAACTGAAACCACCCCACCGGTTGCTGTACCCTTGGCAGTGCCATGGTAATATACCGCACCTGCAAATCCCTGAACGATAGAGAACACGCCGGTCTTCTGCTTGAAATTGGAGATGGACAGTATGATACGGTCATATGGTGCTATACGATCGGACGAATTACCAGTAATTACAAGAGTTGTCGATGTGTCCACTACTTGGGTATCAATTGTAGCCGGCACCACAGTTGACGCTACAAATTTGAATTTGCCCACGTCAGCGGTCATTGAAGGGTTTGCAGTAACTACGTATGGCCTGTTTTTGATGCAACCAACGAATGCAGTACCCGCCGCGGCAACAAGAAACAATGATACAAGGACTTTCTTCATACTCTTTTATTTCCGCTAAGATAACTCAATTTATTTTTAAAAATCAACTACACCCCCACCCGCCTGCATCGGGACGAAAGGTATTGCAACCCTCACCACATAGTTTAAGCCTTCAGCACCATTGAAAATAATTAATCAAACGTTTGTTTAATTTTAAACAGTTGTTTAATTTTGCGGAGAAAACAAGAAATCGATGGAACTCAACGACAAACAACTGACCATTCTTACAGCAGCCGAAAAACTGTTCTCGACAATGGGTTTCGATGGCACCTCGGTTAGGGATATAGCGACAGAGGCCGGTGTGAACGTAGCGATGATCTCGTATTATTTCGGGTCGAAGGAAAAACTGATGGAAGCCATTTTTGAACGCAACACCTACAAAATGCGCTTGAAAATGGAAACAATGCTGCTGAATGATAAGATGACGAACCACGAAAAGGTGAATATCCTGATCGAGGACTATGTAGAGAAATTCCTGACCAAGCCTCAGTTTCATAAAATTATGTTACGCGAGCAGCTCGACGACAAACCCAGCGGAGTAACAGGTATGATCAACGAACTGAAAATGAGGAATTATGGCCAGATCAGAAAACTAATTCAGGAGGGACAGAAAAGCGGTGAGTTCAGAAAAAATATCGATATCACGCTGATGATGGCGACAATGGTAGGTACGGTTGGCCAGATCATCATATCGGAGAGATTTTACCGGACCGCCAATAATCTGGAAGACCTGCCGCCGGAGGAATTCAATACATACATGCGAAAAAAATTAAACAATCATCTCAAGAACCTTTTCAAATTGATACTTACAAATGAAGCGAAGTAGATTAAATATCACAGGTATTGCGATTGCCGCGGCCCTATTTCTGGCAGAAGGAGTTTGTGCACAACCTGCTATGCGCCTTTCTCTGGAGCAGGCTATCAGCCTTAGTCTGCAGAACAGCGGAAAACTAAAGATCGCCAATGCCAAGGTGGAAGAAGCGGTTGCTGCCAGCCACGAAGCCCGCGACCACAGATTGCCTGACGTAAAAATGTCGGGATCTTACCTGCGGCTTAATAACCCGACTGTGGACCTTAAAGTAAAAACAGGCAGCGGCACAGGAGGCGGTGACATGAAGGTAGAACATGCTTTATATGGTATGGCCAATGTGAGCATGCCACTTTTCGCAGGGTTCAAAATAAAGCACGGCATAGAGTCGGCGCGCTTTCTGGAGCAGGCTACAAGGCTTGACGCAGAAAAAGACCATGACGAAGTGGTGCAGAACGCCATAGGAGCATACTGCAATCTGTATAAAGCCAAAAGATCGGTGGAGCTGGTAAAAGAAACTCTTGAACGCGAAGAACAGCGTGTGAAAGACTTTTCCAATCTGGAGAAAAACGGCCTGCTGGCCCGCAACGACCTGCTCAAAGCACAGTTGCAGCAATCGAATGTGGAACTGGCGCTGCTGGAAGCTGAAAGCAACCTTAAAATGACAACTGTGAATATGGCGCTGCTGCTGGGTCTGCCCGAAGGAACTGCGCTGACACCTGATTCAACAAGCATAGAACCGGTAACTGACGCGGGCACGCTAACGAAGTGGGAAGACGCAGCCCTGGTGCAGCGAAAAGACCGGGCCGCACTGAATGCGCGCATAGGTGCCACAAATGCTTCTATTATGGCTATGAAGGGCGACTACTACCCTGCCCTGGCGATAACCGGCGGATACATTGCGGCTGACGTTCCCAACCTGCTGACACTGACCAATGCGGTGAATCTGGGTTTGGGCCTGCAGTACAACCTTGGATCAATTTGGAAGACCGGCGCAAAAATAGACGCTGCGAAAGCCCGCCTGCATCAGGCACAAGCAACTGAGGGTATTCTTGCAGACCAGATAAGACTGGAAGTGAATAACGCTTATCAGCAATACCTGCTTAGTTTGAAAAAGATAACGGTTTATCAGAAATCGGTGGAGCAAACAAACGAGAACTACCGTATAACCAAGAATAAGTATGACAACAACCTTGTGACCACAACCGAATTGCTGGATGCAGACGTAGCTCAGCTTCAGGCAAAACTGAACTACGCTTTCTCAAAAGCAGATGCATTGGTTGCCTACAAGAAACTGCAACAGGTAACGGGTATGCTGAAATGATAAACGAACAAATACACATCAAACAATCATAACAGAACAATAAAATAAGATCATGAGTAACAAACATAATTCCGAAAACGAAGCGCCAAAGAAGGTTAACACCCGCTTCCTGATCATTCTCGCCGTATTAGTAATAGGTGGCGGTGCCTTTGGTGTAACAAAATATCTGCACGCACAGCACCACGAAGAAACTGAAGACGCACAGGTAGAGGCCAGCATCAGTCCGGTGATACCGAGAGTATCGGGCTATGTTACGGAAGTGCGCGTTAAAGACAACCAACTGGTGAAACGCGGAGACACTCTGGTAGTGCTGGATAACAGGGGTGAACTGATACAGGTAGCGCAGGCAGAAGCTGCTTTGAAAGCGGCAGAAAACAATCTGGGTGTGGCGCAGGCAAGCACCAACGCGTCAAGGGCTACGGTATTCACCTATGAGGCAAATATTGCTACGGCAGATGCTCAGATAGAAGCCGCGAAGGTGACCCTGAAACGTGCATCTCAGGACTACGAGCGTTACGCCAACCTGATCAAAGATCACTCGATAACCCAACAACAGTTTGAACAAGCTGAAGCAGCGAAACTCTCGGCTGAACGTCAACTACAGGTGCTGACAGACATGAAGAATGCGGCCATCAGGCAGGCGGGTGCCGCAAAATCGCAGAGCAATGCAACAGCCCAGCAAAGCAATGTAGTGAACGCGAACATAGAGCAGAAAAAAGCTGACCTGGAACACGCCAAACTCAATCTGTCTTACACAGTGATCACCGCACCGCAAGACGGACGCGTATCTAAGATAAATGTACAACTGGGTCAGTTGCTGCAGGCCGGTCAATCGCTCTTCAGTGTTGTATTGGACACAAAACCATGGATAATTGCCAACTTCAAGGAAACGCAGATATCAAGAATGCATGCCGGCCAACCGGTGACTGTAAAAGTGGACGCGTTCCCGGGACATGAATTCAAAGCTAAACTGGCTTCCTTTTCTCCTGCTACCGGTTCGCGCTTTGCGCTGCTTCCTCCGGACAATGCTTCGGGCAACTTTGTAAAAGTGGTACAGCGCCTGCCTGTGAAGATCGAATTCGGCGAAGGTGACGAGTTTGTAAAAGAACTGCGCCCGGGCATGAACGTGAGCGTAGATGTACACATCAACTAAGAAAACAACTGAATGACACAGGAATCTCTTGTAGAATATGGCTCGCGTAGGGTCATAATAACTATCACTGCTATCTTTTGCGCCTTGCTTGAGATCGTGGACACCACTATCGTGAACGTGGCACTCAACGACATGAAGGGCAATATGGGTGCTACCCTGAGTGAGATAGGCTGGGTGATAACAGCATATGCTATCGGTAACGTGATCATAGTACCGATGACGAGCTGGCTGTCGGCACAGTTCGGACGGCGCAACTATTTCGCAGCATCCATCATCATTTTCACTGTATTCTCTTTCCTCTGCGGAAATGCCGACAGTATATGGGAACTCGTGCTGTACCGTTTTGCACAGGGGCTGGGCGGCGGAGCATTGCTGGTGACCTCACAAACGATCATCACAGAAAGCTATCCGCCGGAAAAAAGAAGTATGGCGCAGGCCATTTATGGTCTTGGTGTGATCATAGGTCCTACCCTTGGTCCGCCACTGGGTGGATACATTGTGGAGCACTATTCATGGCCCTACATCTTCTATATCAACATCCCTATCGGTATAATTGCTGCCATCCTCACACTGGAATTTGTGCGCAGCCCTAAGTATGCGGAGAAGAAATCGATGAAAGAAGTGGACTGGGCAGGTATAGGGTTACTGGCCATCTCTGTAGGCTCTTTGCAATATGTGCTGGAACGCGGACAGGAAGACGATTGGTTTGCCAGTCCGGTAATCTCGGCCCTCATTGTGGTTGCAGTGTTGGGCTTTCTGTTCTTTGTGTGGCGTGAGCTTACTGCAAAAAATCCTATCGTTGAACTAAGGGTACTGAAAAACGGCAACCTGAGGGTGGGCACCATTCTCTCCTTCATTCTCGGGTTCGGACTGTATGGCTCTACGTTCATTATTCCACTGTACACGCAAAGCACACTGGGCTGGACCGCGCAACAATCGGGAGCATTGATGATACCTGCCGCTATCACTACCGCGTTCATGATGCCGATAATAGGCAAGATGCTGCAAAAAGGAGCCAAACAACAACTGCTGGTTGCCATAGGTATGCTCATCTTCTTCATCTACAGCTTCTGGGGGTATAAGATACTGACACCGGACACCAGCAAAGAGGCTTTCTTCTGGATGCTGATCTTCAGGGGAATTGGTATGGGCATGCTGTTCATACCTATCACAGCGCTTTCACTATCTACGTTAAAAGGACAACAGATAGGTCAGGGAGCTTCCTTTACAGGCATGATGCGACAACTGGGCGGATCGTTCGGTATCGCGCTCATCACCACATTTATGGCACATCAGAACTCTGTTCATCGCAGCGACCTGGTATCTCACCTTTCAGTGAACGACCCTATGGTACAGCAGCGTGTACAGGGCATACAGCGCAACTTCATTGCAAAAGGAATGGCACCAGATGTAGCGTTGCAAAGCGCCTACAAGTCTATGGACTACATGGTAATGAAACAGGCTTCGGTGATGTCATACATGGACGTGTTCCTGTACATAGGACTCACATTCCTGGTCTGCATCCCGTTTGTTCTGATGGTGAAGACGAAGAAAGCCGTGCCCGTATACATGTCTGAAGCAATGCACTAAACGCAAGTTCTTTATTTATACTGAGCAGCAATGATCTTGTAGGTAGTGCAGGTCTTTCCGGTCTGGTTGTCGACACAGCCGCCGCAACCTACAAAGCGGGTCTCGCCTGCAGCCAGATTGTCTATCAAAACAGACTTCTTGCTCATGCGACCGCCGAAGGTCATGATCACATCTACCCGGGCCATTAATGAACGGTCGGCAGAACGATTGGTGATGCCCAAAGACTTCATGCCGTTGGCACAATCGCCCTTTGCGTCCACGATGGCTACCATGCGTCCGGCATTACCCTTTATGGTGTCGGTGCGCACCTGCGCCGGACGTGCGGGTGGCTGAGGTTGCGCCTGCTGTGGTACGGCCTCGCCCGCGGTTGCCGATTGTGGTGTTTCGGTTTTCGGCGCCTCCTGCGCTTTGCAAGTGGCGGCGATGAGAAACGAAAATGCAAAAAGTGTAATGACCTTTTTCATATAAACAGCGATTTGATATCAAATCTAATAACAAAATGTCTGATATTATAATCAGAAGCCGGCATCCAATAAAAGCAGGCTCCCACCGGAGCCTGCCTTATTTAACGCAACCATTACACCTCTACAAAAACATCTGAAAGACTTCTTTCCTTTATCGGGTGCTCTGAAAGGCTGTCTGGGAAGACCGCCAAAGATACTCCCGGGGCACGCCACCAGTCACTCTCCAACAGTTTGGAGAAATGGATCACGCCTGTGATATGGCACCTTCGCTCGGTACTCACCCACTCTTCTACCCGTTCAAACTGTTCGTGAGGAACATGCAACAGACTCTTGAAACTCACACATACGCGCAAACAGAAATCACTGCTTAGCTCCACTCCAACGGTCTGTTGCAGCTTTTTGTACTCATATCTGTAATGATACCTGAGCGCAGAAAGATCGCTCAACACCGCCGATGCAGTTGGGAAACCTCCTGCACCCTTGCCGTAAAAAAACTGCTTATCGGCAAGGTTGCTTTCTATCTCCACCCCGTTATACTCATTCCTCACCTCATAGAACTTTCCTGATGGCTTTTCAAAAGAAGGCAGTACATAGGCTGCCACCCTGCCGTCAGACAGTTTACGCGCTGATGCTACCAGCTTCACTCTGTAACCTTTTTCGCGGGCGTAGGCGGTATCCTCGGCCTGAATGGAAGTGATACCGGCATGCAATATCTCAGACGGTTGGACAATGACACCATAGGCATGAGCAAGAAGGATACTGAGCTTATTCACCGCATCCTGCCCCGAAATATCGAGCGTAGGATCAGTCTCAGCGAAACCCGCAACCTGCGCCTCTTTCAGGGCCTCAGCATACGAAACGCCACCTTCTGCCATCCGCGTCAGTATGTAGTTGGTAGATCCGTTCACTATGCCGCTGATGCTGTGCAGCAGATCGTTATCGTAATACTCCTCCAGGTTGCGTATCACCGGGATACTGGCACAACATGCAGCCTCATACAGAAACGGAGTATCGTATTGCTTTTGCAGAGCGATCAATTCCTCCAGGTGCTCCGATATCATTTTCTTCCCGGCACTCACCACGGCTTTGCCGCTCTGCAGCGCCTGCTTCGCTATCCTGTACGCGGCTTCGGGATCGTTGGTGAGCTCGACGATCACGTTTATGTCGTCATCGCTCAAAAGGTTTTCTGCTTCAGTAGTAAAAAGGTCAGGGGCTGCACTGCGGGATTTTTCGGGATGTCTGATGCATATCTTTTTGATAGTGGCATTCAGCGTAGGGGTTTGAACAAGTACTTCATACAGGGCTGCTCCTACTACTCCGAATCCGAACAAACCGATGGTCAATTGTTTATTGTTGTTTTGTATAGACATTTTTGTAAACTTTTTAATAGTGAATAGCAATATGTACCTAAACTGCTAAACGGTTGCGAAAGCACCACCGGCAGCCACCTTCAGTGATTTTAGCGCAGAGCTGATATCCTGAATCAGATCGGCAGCATCTTCAAGCCCCACACTCAACCTGATGAGGCTATCGGCGACACCTGCCGCTTTACGCTTGTCTTCGGGTATGCTCTTGTGGGTCATTGTTGCGGGGTGACATAGCAGGCTCTTCACTCCGCCAAGGCTTTCGGCCAGCTTGAATAATGATGTAGCCGTCACAACCGCCGTTGCCGCTACAACTGTATCAGTCTTCAACGTGAACGACACTACTCCGCCAAAGTGGCCCTGCTGCTGACGCGCGGCGATATCATGATTGATATGCCCCTCAAGTCCGGGATAATAAACCCTATCAACGGCAGGGTGCTGTTCCAGGAAGCGTGCAACTCTGATAGCATTAGCCGAATGTTCCTTTGCCCGCAAGTGCAGTGTTTCAAGTCCTCTAATTACCAACCAGCTATCGTGCGGGCCCAAAATACCGCCACTTGCGTTCTGGATGAATTTGATCTTCTCGCCCAGATCCTTCGTCGCAGTCACCACGAGACCGGCAATGAGGTCGCTGTGGCCACCCAGATACTTGGTGGCACTGTGCACAACGATGTCAGCTCCCAGGGTAATTGGTTGCTGCAGTGCCGGCGACGCGAATGTGTTGTCCACACACAGCAGCGCTCCCTGTTGGTGTGCAAAGGCAGCAATAGCAGCAATGTCGCTGATCTTAAGCGTAGGGTTCGTTGGTGTTTCCAGCCACACAAGCTTTGTCTTGTCGGTAATAGCATCAAGCACATTGGCAGCATCGGTAGTGTCAACATATTTAACGCTGATGCCAAACTTGCTGTAGATGTGCGTGAACAGCCTGAATGCGCCGCCGTAAATGTCGTCAACTGCAAGTATCTCATCGCCGGTCTGCAGCAATTTTACAACGGCATCAATGGCAGCCAGTCCGCTTGCGAATGCGAATCCACTCGCGCCCTGCTCAAGAGCAGCCACTGCATCTTCGAGTACCTGCCTCGTAGGGTTGTTGCTACGTGCATAATCAAATCCTTTGTGCACTCCCGGTGCATCCTGAACAAAAGTGGAGGTCTGGTAAATAGGCACCGATACTGCACCGGTGAGCTTGTCTACAGGAATGCTGTGTATTAGTTTGGTTGAGTTTTTCATCTTCCCTGATCTTTTGGTTTTGGTTAACGATACAATTCTGCAACCACTTATCAGGAAGGCTTACCGGCGGGGCTTTCACTTCTATTTTTCCGGACAAATAGAAATAAAAAAAGCTCCACCGATAAATCAGAGGAGCTTGAGTATTATGAACCCGCATACACAGGTATTCAATCAACTTTGCGTCTGACTTATCTGTCCCCTTTCAGGGATGGAATTAGCACCAGTTCTGACACTGCCGTGTCAGGAGGTTGCTAAGGCTTCAACGGGCCATGACCCTCTGCCTTTCTTGATAAGTGAATTAAAAGAACTGCTGTAAAGGTAAATGTGCTTTTCTCAATTTTCCAAATCAACTTCACGAAATATAAACAAGAAAACACCCAAAACCCTTACCCAATATACGTTTCAGAATAATAAAAAAATTATCCGCGTGGTGCATTGTCAGCCGGTGCATTATCATCGTCCGGGTCAGCATCGGTATCCAAATCACTAGAGCGACGGAAATTACGGTCGTTCAACTGATCCTTCCTTAGCTCGAATTCGTTATCGTCAGTCACTTTTTTTTTTGCCCTGTCACCGAAGACAAGGTTCATTCCGAGATTCAGATTGGCATTGCGCGCATCCAGCGGCTTTACAGATGCCCACCAGTTGTCTGCGGCCACATACCACTGCATTCCGGCAAACCTCAGGATAACAGCTCCTCCCAGATTAAACGCTGAACCTGAACGCATCGTATAACTCAAAGCACCGGTAAGGTGTTTGCCGACATTGATGCGATAAGCAAGCGTTGTGGTGAACACCATCTTTTTGCTGAACTTCTGAGTACTGAACTGCGCACCCACATTGTGCATGTCACTGATCTTGTAATTGCCGATGGCGTATATCTCTGCAGGTAGCGTAGTTCTGTAGGCGTTGGTATTCTTTTCAAACTTGATGAGGTCCTTCACACTGTCCACATACTGGTCGGTAGAGATAAAACTGCTATCACCCGTCCGCAGGTAATTTGACAGATCAAAACCATCGAATGTGAACGACTTAGAATTTACGGTGTAGTTGTGAATATTGCTCTTCCAATTGATATACCCGAGATTATTTACCCCTGCCGCAACATCTATCTTGTCATTCAGGTCATACTTCACTCCCAGATCAATACCGAGACCCGTATTTTTTGTATTGAAGGCATAGGCGGGGAATTGCATATTTCCCTGCGCACGGTCCGCACTGTCTGCAATGCCGCTGGTCTGCAAATTCAACTCGGTCATAGCAGTGATAGCATAATAGTCAGGCTCTGTGTACACCTGCAGGTACGACTCTTTTGTATTTATGTTTGTCTTGCCAAACAACAATTTAGGGCTGGCGCCAAATGTCCATTTACCAAAGTTCTTTGTTCCGTGCAGTGCGTACTCCCGATACCAGGAAGCATTAAGCCCAAAGTTCCCGATGTTCAACGACTGACCAATGTATGCCCCGTTGCCGTACCATGCAAACTTGAACAGATCTTTTGGGTAAGAGAACCTGAAATCGACCCTATCCTGAACAGAGAAACCGATTGACATTTGCTCAAGCGAAACATTTGCAGAGAAAAGTGAAACGTCTGCACCGAATGCAACTACATTCCTTGCCTTCAGTTTATCTATGAAATCTCCCGGATGAATACTCATTGTTCCGTCGCTATTGGCGGTGAACAAACTATTGTAACTGAATCCCGAATTGTACACGTAAAACGACAAGGAAGACAATACAGGTATCCCTATTGATATCTTTGCATCAGTCTGATTGGTCGCATTCACCCATTGCGACTGGTGTAACTGCGGCAGGAATTTCAAAGTATATGGATTCTGCGCCTGTGCCATCAGAGGCAAAGCAAGCAGAGTAGTGGCAATATATTTTTTCATCTTCTTAGTGATCATAAGTTAGTTTGTTCAACGTTAAGCTTAAACCTGAAAGCGAGCTTCACGATCAGATTGTTTGACGACTGAATTTTCACAGACCCGGTTCCACTCGATTTCAATTCACCCTTTATAATTGCATGGCGAACCTTCTTTGCCATTGCATTATACTGATCTTTCTCCATAGTGAAGGTAGTGACCTGTGTCTTGCGGCCGTTCACTTTGCCCTGGGCATCAACAGGCGCTTCGCCTATGATATCTGATGCGGTAGGCACCAATGAATCTACAACATTGAAGTTCTCGTCCGCGAAGTACAGCTGTACCCTACCGTAAAGTGGCAGGGCATTATCCATCAACATCTTGAACTCTGCTTTCTGAAGGATACTGGTATCCTCGGGCAGTGTGAGCTTTGTAGTGTCCTGCAACGTAAATGTGATGATCTTGAACCAGGCCGGAAGTTCCGCTTCAGCAGTCAGCGCAATGGCACTAGAGTCTGTAACGAAACTGTAGGTAGAGGTCACACCACCTGGATTCACCCTTACGCGGCCATTGTAGATAACATGATTAGGAGCGGGGTTAAAAAGGTTCTGAACCGCTCCGTTGGTGCTGGCGCTATCCATTACATGCGTTGACACACTGGTCAGTCCGGGAGAAGTGGCACCTGCCACATTTACGTCAGAAATAGTGATATCCCTGCGCACACCTGTAGCGGTAACGCCATACAGATTATCAAACTTCGTAGATACGTTAAGTCCTATAGAATTCTTGAATGAGAGGTTGATCTTCGGATCGTTGACAAAAATATTGGCGTTCAGTGTGTTGTCAAACACGCCTATATTGATGGTATCAGCAGCAATCGGAATATCATACTGACCAAGGAAACCATCGATGAAACTGTAGTTGATCCCGGTCATTGAAATGGACGCTGATATGTTGTCAGTCGAGTTGATCGTGTTTCCTGTTCCTGTCACTGAAGTCCTCACTTCATAGGGTACATTATTTTTTGTTGTACCACCATTACTCAGGTCGAAATTGTAGCCAGACAGATCTATGGTAGCAGTATTTGAGGTGGCGGGAAAGTTAATATTAGTAGTAACTGACAAAGGCACACCACCCTTCAGTGCCTTAGGGAATGTGATCGTCACTGCCACATTGTGTTGAAACGTTGAGTTAACATTCAACGTCAGCAAGCCCGTTTTGATGTTCAGGTGCGCCAACTGTGCACCACTGGCATCGGCAAAGGCAAAGTTGCCGGTGCGTGTATCGTTCACAGTCCCGGTATAACCTGCAATAGACAATGGTGTTGTTAGCGTCAGGTTATTTGCCGTGTAGTTCTGATCAGGGATCTTGATATAATCAGACGCCTTAGCGTAGAACAGATCGCCGGTATAATGCAGTGAATACACCCCCTCGGCGTCTTCAGTAATGTAGCTCTTTTCAGGCAACATGTCCCTAAGGGTCATATTCGAATTCAACACGGGCAATGCCCAGTCGGGCTGCCAATTGTCGATGGTCAGGTTCTTAAAATCGAGGTCTTTTTTCTTGATGCAGCCTACACCCACCAGAGAAGCGAGCGTCAATACTCCGAGCAATCTTT
>JBIKSN010000018.1:0-22141 GCA_044348585.1 Flavipsychrobacter sp. | reverse complement strand
TTATGCAATTACCACAGAAACACTCTGCAACGGGTACCACCATCTTCACTGTTATGAGCGCCTTGGCGCAGCAGCACAACGCTATCAATCTGTCGCAGGGTTTCCCCGATTTTCATATCGATGAACGGCTGTCACGTGCACTGGGCGATGCTGCTGCCGGTGGGTTCAACCAATATGCGCCGATGGCAGGCTTGCCTGTGTTGAAGCAGGAGATAGCCAATAGCTTCATGCGCAGGTATGGTGTGCAGGTCGATGCCGATACCGAGGTAACAGTAACTCCCGGAGCCACCTACGCCATTTACACAGCATTCACTGCCATTCTTACTCCGGGCGACGAGGTCATCGTTCTTGAACCGGCCTATGATAGTTACATACCCAACATAGAAATGAATGGTGCCCGCGCTGTTATCGTTCCGCTATCGGCCCCTACTTTCAGTGTAGATTGGCAACGCGTCAGAGATGCCATCACGCCACGCACCAGATCCATCATTATCAACACACCACACAATCCTACAGGTGCCATCTGGACATTGGACGATTGGAACCAACTCGCAACCATCGTTCGCGATACCGAAATCATCATCCTTGCCGATGAGGTCTACGAACAGCTGGTGTACGATGGCGCGCGCCACCACTCTGTGTTGGAGCACGAAGAGTTGAGACAACGTAGCTTTGCCCTTTATTCTTTCGGAAAGGTCTATAATAATACCGGCTGGAAGATGGGCTTCTGCATTGCCCCGCCGGCGCTCACGCAGGCATTCAGGCGCATCCATCAGTTTCTGTGTTTTACGGTCAATACTCCGGCACAGTACGCGTTGGCACAACATCTGGCACATGACACCGAGCCTATTCATCTGGTCATGCAACGCAAGCGCGACTATTTCCTTGATCTCATGAAGGATACTCCTTTCACCATCTTCGCGCCGGCTAAGGGAAGTTACTTTCAGGTGGCGGGCTACGAACGTATCAGCGACCTGCCCGACCGCGAATTTGCTGAATGGCTCACACGCGAATATGGTGTAGCCACCATTCCGGTGAGTGCGTTTTATAGCAGCGGCAAAGACGATAAACTGGTCCGTTTCTGTTTTGCCAAGAAAGAAGAAACACTGGCTGATGCGGTAGCAAGGCTGGTCAGGCTTCCCTCACTTGTTTAGCGTTGATATAGCTTTGAAGTTTTGCCCGCAAACCTACGCGCGTAAATGCTGTCCATAATTTCACGGGCAACTGTGCTGCGATAGTGCGAGTTTTCGTAATAGTTATACTTGCTTTGCGTGAATTTATTAATTCCTGAAAAGTCAAATACAACGCCCTCTCCGAATATCGACTCAAGTTCAGTCAGGTCCGACTTCGCAAGCTTTAACTCATTATACAGTGGACTGATCACTATCCTTAAATCGGTATTGTGTTTGTCAACAATTGCTTTTATGTTGTGTAGTAACTTGCGTTGCGCCGGACCTATCCTTGCTGCGCTATAACGTTGCACCGTACTATCCCTTTTGTAGAAAATACCTTTTCTCGCAGCATAAAATGAGTCCGGATTCGTTTGTATATCGTGCTCAAATTTTTCGTAGTGTATTTCATTGTGGATCGGATCGTACGTAAGGTCTATGTTAAGGAACAACGAGGAGAAGCTCTTGTTGTGTGTGAAAAGATATCCGATGTAGTTTTCCAGCATGTTTCGGTCAAGAAAGGTCTTGAGAAAATGCCACTGAAATGCCAAATAGCTTTTCCCGGAAATCGCCGGGTGTTTGATGGTAAAGTAGAAGTTCTCAAATGGCTTGTTTTTTAACACTGATTCGTCTATCACCATCAACAGGTTCTTTATTTTTACGCCGTTCTGGTCCAGAAAACGAACCTTCCGCTCAATACCCCACAGAGGTTCCAATTGTGCATCAAAATGAAAGCATTTGTCAGAAGATATGTGAGGGCTCCAATCAGCAATATTGTAGAACAGGGAACGTGAATTACCCATGATATACGAATCATATTGCTCCTTTTTGTAATGATCGATAAATGTTTGGGCAGAAATGTAGCCGTTACACAGCGTCATCGTGTTTCGGGTGTCTTTTCCATAGTAGCTGTCATAATGGTACAGTACCTTGTACGGGTCTGTGATTATGTATACCCCAAGGATAAAAATCGTTGGGATAAGACCTATCAATAATTTTAGTAAGAATGACCGCATCCCTAAAATTGAAAGTATATAAATTGTTGATCCTGATAAACCCCTAAGAAAAATAGAGCAGCTTGTCCACCAAAGTAGAGACTCCATCTCACAAACGTAGGACGTGCACTGAATGTATGTTCCAGATCGTATTTATGCTGAATGATATGTGCAATTTCCAAAAATGCGATGAGTCCGAATCCCGGGAGTATTGCGTTATAAATACCGGGCAGATTCAAGAACGCAATGTGATGCGAAGCTACAACTTGCAACATTTCCCCGGGGACGGACGTGAACTTCCTTACAATGTAAAGCGCATCATGTATGTTTACCGCCCTGAAAAATACCCAGGCTATGTTTACCAATACGAACGTCGTGATAATGTTCAGCGTATTGTTTACAGTCGGGAATTTTGTGATCCCCAAAGTGTTGGCTACTTTCTCTCTTACTCCTTTCGTGAAGAGCGCAAATACAAGGTAGAAACCATGCAGTGCCCCCCAAGCGATAAATGTCCAGTTCGCCCCATGCCAGAATCCACTCACCATGAATACAAAAAACAGGTTGAAGTACATACGCGGCACCGACACCCGGTTGCCACCCAATGAAATGTATAAATAGTCTTTAAACCAGGTTGAAAGCGAAATATGCCACCGTTTCCAAAATTCTGAGATGCTTCGTGAATGGTAGGGTTTATTGAAATTCGTCATTAGCTTGAAGCCCATCACTCTTGCCGCACCTGTTGCGATGTCAGAAATGGGGCAATAGGTTCTGAGGCCGTTCTATTGGGCCTGCAACCAATTGGGGATAGAACATAACATACAACGCATAGATCCCAAGGTCTCGTTCAGCTTTTTGGTGCCCTCGGTATACCTCAATGGTATAACTCATCGCCTGAAATGTGTGAAACGACAATCCTATCGGCAGAATAATGTTCCATATCGGTAGATGGGCATTGATGTTCGTGATATGGAAAAACTCATTAATGTTGTCTATGAAGAAGTTGTAGTATTTGAAAACTGCCAGAACGCCCACATTGGCAAAAATGCTCATTACCAAAAACCACTTTCTCCGGGCTCCTTTAGCGTTCTCGATCATAATGCCGGCTATATAGTCGATAATTATCGTCAGGAACAGGACGAGTATATAGATCGGAATGAAGTACATATAAAATATGCAACTGGCAACCAGAAGATGGAACCACCTGAATTTATGTGGCAGCAAAAAATAAAGAGCCGTCACAATTGGAAAGAAGAGCAAAAACTCAAATGAGTTAAATAACATAGTTCAGATTGTGTCTAAAACTGAAAAGCACTTCGGGTGAAATAAAAGAGCAATATTTCTTGCAATGTTTGGGTAGCAAAAATAATATTTTGGTTATGCAAGTCAAAGCAATTGCATAGACATTTTATGCAATCGTAGTAGAAAAAGCCCCGTTCAGATGAACGGGGCTTTCTATTGTGTGTCGTTTGTATTACTTCTTCGTCAGTACCAGTGCCACATTATTGAAGTCGGCAGCAGTGTTCCATACTTTACGGAATCTGTCGAACTCAATAGTAGGGAAGTGCAGCTGAGAATAAGACTCAGTTACATCTATCACCAGCCTGTCTCCGTTCTTGTTGTCTTTTATCAGCGTAGCAACCGATGTGAAATTGATCACCTGCTCCAGTTCGCCGTTCAGGTAATCTGCACTCATGTTTGCTGCCTCCGGATTGGCTATTTTGTAGCCCTTAGGTATGCTCACTGTAATTGTACGGTGTGCTGAATGAGGATACAGCAGGTCCATCGGCATCACGCGCGGCTTCTCTTCATACATGTTTTCCTGAGGGCCTATCAGTGCACCCACTTTAAGCAGATACTTGTTGCCTGCCTTGTTCACTACGTTCGGCAGTGTAGCTGATGCCGTAAGTGTCAGTGGCCTGTTGCTATAGTAGTTGGTCAGTTCTTCATTGCTGAAACTATATTCCGAAATGTCTGCAGGATTGGCTGTCAGTTGCAGCAAGCCGGCAACATATTTTTTCATGTTCTCAGGACGCACAAACGGCAATGCCGTACGAATACCGGCCGATGAATATCCTGCCCATTCGTGCGACACATTTACACGTGCGTCCATTTCTTTGGTAAAGGACACAGTAGTAGCAATGTCGTGACGGTTTTCTTTTACACTCAGCGAGGTTATTTTGCGCACTTTGTACACAGTACCTGTCAGCTCGCCCGACATAGGTATCGTACAGAACACACCCTTGCTGCCTGCAAGTGCCTCTGGTATCACCGGGTAACGAAGGAATTTCTCGGTTGGTGCAAGGAATTTCTTCTCAGCTGGCAGATAAATGAGCGTATGGTTCAGTCCGCGCCAACTTTCAAATCCGGGATTCGGATTGTATTCCGTGCGATTCCATGCCCAGCCAATTTCGTGTTTGATGCCCGCTTGTGTAAGACATGCTGCAAACAACCTGATGTAGCCCTTGTAGCTCGATGCCCGCTTGGAGATGATTGTGTCCAGTACGTCGCGGGTATCTTCATATCCTGCAGCATACAACGACATAGAACGATTCTCACGCAGTCCGTTCACTTCTTTGCGCTCTTCAAAATCCACAAACGGATACAGTGCTATGTTCTTCTTGATTCCATCCTCTATCTTCCTGATGTTCTTCAGCTCATCTCCCCCCGGGCGCACACCCAGCTCCGACAGGAACTGATTCACTGCAGCTTTTTCCTTGTTGGTGAACTTGTAGTTCTCATCATACAACTTACGACCCAGGTTGTTATACGTGTTCAGCTTTATCTTCTCTTCGTTCTCATTCACGTAGTAGCTTACACGGTAATCCAGCGCCATCGTGTGCAGACCATAGAAAGCATTCTTCTCAGGCAGCAGCGGAGCTATCTCGTCCAGTTCCACTTTGTAACGCATACGGTTGTTGGCAAGTTCTGCGTTCAGCTTCGGGAAACCGTTCAGGCTGCGGGTCTCTATCACCATGTTCTTACGGAAAGAGATCTGGAAGCGGGTCTTCAGTACAGGTATGTCCTGCTGTACCACCACCTTTCCGAAGTTGTCGTTCGGATTGATCTCTTTCACCAGGTATTCTATTTCAGAGTTCCTTTCAATGCCTTCCAGATTCATGTACAACACGTAGTTGCCATTATCGTCATAGCCATAGAAAAGCCTGTCTTTGTCAAAGTTCTGCACCTTGCCCGTTGGCGATATGGTACGAGCCCTGAAGGTTGGCACCTTCGTTCCGCGGTTCAGGTATATCGGAATAGTGTTGTAGCGGTAGATGCCGCGATCATCCAGCAACTTGATCACAGAGTGCCTTGTCGAGTGCTTAACAATGTAACCACCCTCAACCCTGTAGTCTATCATGATGTCGTTCAGCAGCACAATAGCAGGCTGTGTGGCATGCTCTGGCGGCACCGGGTGCACTGCAGGTGTGTCGGCCCATTCAACCCATTTCGGGTGCTGCGAGAGATATAGTTTCTTCTGTGCAGAAACGGTAAGCGCTACTACAGAGAATAAAGTAATAAATACCGAGGTTTTTTTCATGTTGCCTTTTTATTTGCCTGTTAGCACTACAGTTTCTTTGTATTGTTTTTTCAGTTCGTCTATCGCTTTGTTGTGTTCCGCGAACTTCGCCGGTTCTATCTTCATCGTGTGCACAACTAGCTCCTTGGTCAGGGTCACCGTGCCGGCTTTTTTGTCAGCGGCATAAGAGATGTTGTAGCTCCACAAACCATTCACACCACCCTTTGCACCTTTAGGCACCGTTGTCACCCTATATCCCTGCGGAACGTTCAGTGTCACGGTCTCGCGTACCGTTTTCTTGTACGGCATGTGGTAGGCCACGTTCCTGTCTTCATCGTTCACACGTGTATCAGCAAGTGTCTGCTGTATGTTCATGTTCACGAAGGTCTCTTTCTTAGCTTGCTGCGCATATCCGCCCAGCGTATACGCCGCGTTGATGTAAACATCCTTGCGACCGCTGGTACTTGCGTTCACATTGTAGTTCTGCAGCAGGAACTTCGAATTGCCGCGCTCCAGTTCGTCATGAATGAAAATATCTTTCTCATTTTTTCTGTTCATGAAGGCCAGCGCCTCACCCATATCCCATGCCGGGTAGCCCGACAGGTTGCGGCTGATGGTGCCTGACACGTCAGTGTAAGAAAGATTCATCACAGTGTTATCAGTGATGATGTTCGATGAAGCTGCTACTTCCTCTATCGGCACTATCTTATACTTGTGGTCATCCAGCATGATGAATGCCTCCTTGCCTTGCAGGTCGGGCCTGTTCGCTCCCAGTGGCTGCACATGCGTGGTTCCGTCCAGGAAAACCCACTCACCATCAAGTTTCACCGCGCAGATCATGTGGTCATACAGATATTCGCTCTGCAATTCTTCGTGAGTATATGGTTTGTCGTGAGTGCCTATTGCCACCCAGTAAGAAGGAACGCCTGCTTTCGCGCACATGGCCATAAACACGCTCGACATGTCTTTACAGTCGCCGAACAGGCGCTTGCACACAGTGTCGGCCTGGTGAGGCACAAGACCTTCCATTTCGTTGTCGTAAAGTGCCTTGTAGTGGAATGTCTTCTGCACCCAGTCATAGATGCGCTGCACCTTGTCGCGGTCTGAATAGGCGCCACGTACAAGTTCAGCCGATTTCTTGTTAAGGAAATTATCGTTCTCCAGGTTTAGTCCCTTCACATACTTGTATTCAAACTTGTGGTGCGCGTCAGGCGTACCTGCCAGTACCGAATCTTTCTTAGCACCCGTCAGGCGGTAAGAGATCACATACGGTACAACATGCGGACGGTAGTACCTGTCTGATGGCACATCGCTGTATTCTTTCTCGGCTGGTACACTCATCGCTGTGAAAGTATATACCATGTTGCCATTACGTTCGGTCACAGTTTTCTTAACCAGACTGCTATCAGCACCCTTCAGCAGAAAGCCCATCTTCACATACTTGGGTGCTGTTATTTCGTAGATAGCGGCAACCGTAGGCAGATTGTTGCTGAACGCGAAGTGCGGAAGCATGCGCAGCTCACGGTGCTCCATGATAAAGCTTGTATGCGTCAGCGCGTTTTTCTTCAGCCCTGTGTAGCTCAGACTCGGGTCACCAAGCTTGTCAGTGTTCACCACACGCTTGTAGTCGTTGCGCTCAGGTACATAAGACACTGTAGCAAGGTTGTAAGCATCAGAAAAACCGATACCATACACGCCGTTGATCTCGTCTTTGTTGAACACCGATACCGACCGGTCGCTGATGAACAGTTTTTCCTGAGATACAGTGCTCGTTGCGGCAAGCCCGCCATCTTCTTCTTTTATCACCAGCTTGTGGGTGATATTGGTATAGATGGCATGCTCGTTCTTGTAACGGGCCGCTATGCTATCGTACTTCTGGCGTTTCAGCGACAGTTGCGCGTCCGCGGTACACGAAAGCAGAATTGCCCCTATAAGCAGGCATACAGCCTTGTACTGCCATTGAATATTTTTCCTGGCGTTGCTCATTTTTGTGTCGTATTAATTCTAAAAAATGTTCCTGCTACTGAACAGGGGTATAAATATAATGTAAAAATGCTGTTCTGTCAAGTAAATACACAGAAAAATAAAGGGTTTCAGCCCTTGCCTGAAACCCTGAAAATGATGTACCCCACTTTGCACTCGGGACGTGTATAAAAAGCAATGGCCGGCATCGGGAAAATGCCGGCCATTAAGGAGGGCAGAAACTGCCCCGAAAAAATTATGCGCCTACAGCGATACGGTTGAACGATACAACGGTAAGGCCGTTGCTCACGCTCTTCAGGTATTCGCCTACGGTTTTGCTATTGTCTTTTACGAAAGCCTGTGGCAACAGAGTGTTCTCTTTGAAGAACTTGCTCAGTTTGCCTGCAGCTATCTTCTCAGCCATGTCGGCAGCCTTGCCTTCAGCAACGATCTGCTCAATAGCGATAGCTTTTTCGCGTGCCACTGTCTCAGCAGGCACGTTATCAGCGTCAACTGCCAGTGGGTTCATTGCTGCGATCTGCATAGCTACGTCCCTGCCTGCTGCAATGATACCTTCGTTGGCAGCCTGGTTCATACCTACCAGTACACCTATACGGTAGCCTGAGTGGATGTAAGGAACCACAGCGGCAGCAGAGATCTGCTCAAAACGAGATACGTCGATCTTCTCACCGATCTTAGCAACCATTTCCAGCAGTTTTTCGCCTACTGTAGCACCGCTCATAGCAGAAGCTTTCAGGTCGTCGATCGTAGTTACTTTCGTGTTCAGCGCCACGTCAGCTATCTGCTGAGCGAAGTCAATGAAGTCAGCGTTTTTCGCTACGAAGTCGGTTTCAGATGTCAGGTTCAGCACAATGCCGTAAGTGTTATCAGCATTTGCTTTCGCTATCACAACGCCTTCTTTTGCGTCGCGGTCGCTGCGGTTTGCAGCTACTTTCTGACCTTTTTTACGCAGGTAGTCAATAGCGGCTTCAAAGTCGCCATTGCTTTCCATAAGCGCTTTGCGGCAGTCCATCATGCCCGCACCTGTCTGCTGGCGCAGTTTGTTCACTTCTGCTGCAGAAATTTGTACTGTGCTCATTGTAGTATTGTTATTTTTTTAGTTGTTTTTATAATAAGGGTGCCTGTCGGCCGTTAGGCGGGCGAAGGTCGCATTTTATTATTAAAGCCCCAAATAAGGGGCTTTAATAATGTATGTTGTAATGTTAATTTACCGTTAGGTAGGGCATTGATTATCTGCCTCCGCCTGGGCGTGCACCTGCACCACCCGGACGGCCTGCACCACCTGGGCGACCGGCTCCACGGCCTGCACCACCCGGGCGACCAGCACCCGCGCCTGCGCCGGCACCGGCTCCTGCACTGCGGCCACGGCCACGTCCGCCACGGCGTCCGCCTTCTCCGTCTTCCTCAGTCAGTTCCATGCCACGGCCCCTGTTTTCTGTCTCCTCGTCGTTGTTATCATCTTCTTCTTTCACCTGAGCACGCTCCTGAAGGCCTTCCAGGATAGCTGCAGTGAGGTACTGTGTGATGATAGCGATTGATTTGGTAGCATCGTCGTTAGATGGGATAGCGAAATCTACTTTAGTAGGATCGCTGTTCGTATCCACCATCGCGATGGTAGTGATACCCAGACGCTTAGCTTCAGCAAGAGCAATGTGCTCGTGGCTGATGTCTACCATGAAGATAGCAGCCGGTACACGGCCCATCTGAGAGATACCGCCCAGAACTTTCTCCATTTTCTCCTTGCTGCGTGTAAGTGTCAGACGCTCTTTTTTAGTAACGCTGTCCAGTGTACCGTCGTTCAGCATTTTTTCGATGCTCAACATCTTCTTTACACTCTTACGGATCGTAGCGAAGTTCGTCAGCATACCTCCCAACCAACGTTCTGTAACGTATGGCATGTTGGCACGTGCAGCAGCTTCAGCAACTATTTCTTTCGCCTGCTTCTTGGTAGCTACAAACATGATCTTCTTACCGCTCTTAGCGATAGATTTCAGTGCTGCAGCAGCCTCGTCCAGACCGTCTATGGTCTTGTTCAGGTCTATGATGTGGATACCGTTCTTCTCAGCAAAGATGTATGGGAGCATCTTTGGGTTCCATTTTTTCTTCAGGTGGCCGAAGTGTACCCCAGCTTCAAGGAGTTGCTGGTGCAATGTTTTATTATCTTCCATTTGAATGATTTCTTGATTGTTAAAAAAATAAAATATACCCGGCCCCAATTAACGTTTAGAGAACTGGAAGCTACGACGTGCTTTGCGCTTACCAAATTTCTTACGCTCAACAGAACGGCTGTCACGCGTCATCAATCCGTCTTTCTTCAGCAAAGGCTTGTATTCAGCGTTCACTTCTACAAGTGCACGGGCAATACCCATTTTTATAGCTTCGGCCTGACCTTTTGGTCCACCTCCCTGAACTGTGATCACGATATCGAACGAGCTCATCGTGTCAGTGGTTTTCAGTGGCAATTCTACCTGGTTCTGCAGGTACATGATCGGGAAGTACGCTTTGTACTCCTTTTCATTAACCGTAATGTTGCCGGTACCTTTGCTCAGGTACACACGGGCTACAGCTTCTTTACGGCGGCCAACGGCGTTTTTCTGTTTTTCCATTTTATTATTTAATGCTTTAAAATGTCTGGAATTTGAATTTTGTTTTTCGTGTTTCTGCCTTAGATAGCCATTGGTTTAGGATTCTGCGCCTTATGCGGATGCTCAGCACCTTCATAAACGAACAGTTTCTTGTACATAGCACGACCAAGACGGTTCTTAGGAAGCATACCTTTTACAGCGCGCTCAACCGCTACGTTCGGACGACGACCGATCAGGTCTTTTGCCATCTCTATTTTCTGACCACCCGGGTACAGTGAATAGGTCTGGTATTCTTTCTGCTCCATCTTATTGCCTGTAAATACAACTTTAGCAGAGTTGATAACAATAACGTAATCACCGCAATCGAAGTGTGGTGTGAAATACGCCTTGTTCTTGCCACGAAGTACTGAAGCGATCTTAGAAGCCATGCGCCCCATTGTCTGATTGGTAGCGTCCACCACGAACCACTCGCGTTTTACGATGGTTTCGTTGGCCGATTGTGTTTTAAAACTTAAATGTCTCATTTTTAAACCCCAATGTGGATTTTTTGAATTGGGAGTGCAAAAGTACATCCAACCCAGCAACGTACCAAGAAATTCATTAAGTTTTTTTAGGGGTCCGTTATAACGTATTCATTATCAATAAGAAAATTGAATAAAAAGTTTTACCGCTTTCAGTGCATGACCCGAAATTATCCCTGTAGCATCCTATCATCAACCGCTGATAATAGAAGGAAGTAAATAGTAATAGAAAGGTTTGGATAGGGAAAGTCCGTTTTCTGATGTCGATTTTCATCCGGTGGACATGTATTATAACTGCACAACAGTCCCACTACACGTCTTCTTTATTACATTTGATAAAAACCATTATTTCCCGCACATGCTATCATTATCGCTTATTTCAAGCCTGGTGATATTTGGCACGCCCATAGTGTGGTATGCAACCAGGTGGTATCTTAACCGCCACAACCCTCCGGAAAGCAAAAAAAGCCCGCATATCATTACTCGTTTTCTCTTTGTTGGCACTCACATACCTCATTGCCCGCTATTACAACCTCTAACCCCTCAAATATGCTCACCGGTCCATATAACAATCAGTGGAATCCTTTAATCCGTGTAATCAGTGGTTCAGACAACCCCACCCCCCACAATCAGCGCAATCCATTAATCCCTTTAATCTGCGATTCAGACAACAAATTCTACCATCTTTAAATCCTAGCTTGCCTGCCTCAGGTAGGTTCAGACAACCTACCGCAGCCAAATTAAGACAACCCCGCATCCCAAAATCAGTGCAATCCAATAATCTGTGTAATCTGCGATTCAGACAATCCCGATTCACACAAAAACTTTCTACCATACCTCCAAAAACGCACTATCATATAACTTCGTTTTGGACGCTTTTGGCGGAAATCGTAACTTGAAGTATAATTCCTCATTTTCCGCCGCACTTGTTGATATTATAAAAAAATTATCATTGATCTCCGTTCAGGTTGCGCAGTTTTCCTGCCTGCCGACCAGGCAGGTGAGAAGCAGGTGCGCAGTTTTTGGGAAGCAGGTGAGAAGCAAGTGGGAAGTTTTTGGGAAGTAAGTGCGCAGGTTTTGCGCAGTTTTCTACCCGCAGTCAGTCAGTCATCGATAGCGTATTTCGTATAAGTCGCTGATTATCAATATAACGGGCCATTCTTCCGCCAATTGGCACCTTGAAGTGCGCAGAAAGCAAAAAATTCTCACCGAACGGGAGATTTTCTCCGGCACCATCCCCGCCCTGGTCGTTGCAAAAGCCGGGTACGTACATATTTCGGTCTGATTGCATGTGTTGCACACTCCCGGAGGCTGAGTACCCGTTCCGCTCTTAACCGCATCTCTTCCCAACCCCTCGGGTGCACAGTTGCCGGGCAGTTTTTTTCTGCCGCAATTGTTAAGAAAAAACCAACTAAAGCTTTGATTATTCGTTGAGTTGGTATAAATTCACCCCCCAAACGCCATCGTTATCCCGTATTTCGGGGTAGCCGATGTCATATTTGTTGCGACCAAAAGTTTATTTAAGATAAATAAAAGAGTATGAAAAGAGTTGTTTTCTTGTTTGTATTACTGTTAACGATCGGCTTGAATGCTTTTGCACAGGATGATAGCAAAGACAAGTCTGCCCCAGAGACCCACACGGTGTCGGGTAAGGTGATGGACGAGCTGGGCAAGGGCATCCTCGGTGCCTACGTATCGGTATCGGGCGGCAATGCCGGAACGTCAACTGACGTGAATGGCGACTTCATGTTCGAAGCTCCCGATGGTGCTACAACCATCGTGATCTCGGCCAACGGGTACGCTACCATGTACATCGAAGACGAGGGACAGTCGATAGAAGTGAAAATGCAGCCGCTGGCAAAAATGCTGGAGGGCCACATGACCACCGCTATGACGGGCAAGAAAGACAAACGCGAGTCGGGCTTCAACAGCACTACGCTGCATACCGATGACCTCATTTCTGCTGGCAACCCAAGCATTCTCTCTGCGTTGCAGGGCAAAGTTGCCGGTGCCAACATCACCAGCTCAACCGGCGCCTATGGCGGTTCTACACGTGTTGTGCTACGTGGCGAGAAGTCGATTCTCAAGAACAACAACGCACTTATCGTTGTAGATGGTATCATCACCAACAACTACGATCGTACTATCAGCAACCTGTTTGGGGCTAATCCTGCTTTCAGCGAACTGAACCAGGTCGACTTCGGCAACAGCGCCAACGACCTCAGCACAGAAGATATCGAATCTGTTACAGTACTTCCGGGTGCTGCTGCAACTGCGCTTTACGGTGCCATGGGGGCCAACGGTGCTATCATGTACACCACAAAAAAAGGAAAACATCAGACAGCCGGTTCGCCACGCAAAATGGACATCACTGTCAAAACCACTTACTCTCAGTCAGACGTTCTTAAATATCCTTCTACTCAGAATATATTCGGTCAGGGTAACATCTACGGTGGTGTGGCTGATGATCGCAGCGAATACCGCAGCTGGGGCTACGAAATGGACGATGCATTGCGTCCTTGGGGTCAGGTGATCGATGGCAAACAACTGGTGAAGCCATACAGCAACCAGCCTAATAACATTCGCAACTTCTACAACCGCGGTATCAACGCCAACAACTACGTTGCTATCAACGGTGGTTCTGATAAGAGCACTTACATGTTGTCGTTCAATTCTGTGAACACATCAGGCGTGGTGCCAAACACTTTCTACAACAGGTACAATGTACGTTTCAATGGTTCTACCGAGCTGAGCCACAACCTCTACTCGGCTATTAACATGAACTACATGAACAGCTACTCTCGTGTAGAAACAAGCGGCGACGGTCCGGGTGGTGTCATCAACAGTGTCATCAACACTCCGCGCGACATTCCATTGTGGGAAATGTCAGACCTCACGAACAAATACTATTCTCAGCAGTATTACGATACTTCAGGCGGCGAGCGTTTCGGCAGTTTCAACGGCAGCTTCAAAAATCCATATTGGGTTGCTAAGAACTACGACAACCGCAACAAGACCGACAGGATACTGGGCGACTGGAAAATGGGCTGGAAGAAAGCCGGCTGGCATGTGTTCAACCGCTTTGGTGTAGACGCTACTTCAGACAGGTCTTCTTACAACATGCCGCAGTACAACACTACGAGCATAGACCCTACTTACAATGCTGCATTCAACTCTGCAGGTGGTTACACAAAGTCAAACTACAACGGCATGCGCTTGTACAACGACCTCATTGTGAACTACACGCACCAGTTGTCTAAAAACTTCGGCTTCAGCGGCTTCGCTGGTCACAACCTTACCTTCCAGCGCGATGAAATGCTCGCTGGCATCATCGATCCGCTGAATGGTGGTCTGGTGGTTCCGGGTTATTACAACCTCGCCAATAATGCAGGTCCTGTTACAGGCTACAACAACCTGGTGAATCGCCGCACAGTGGGCGTGTTCTACAACCTCGATTTCAACTACCGCAGGGAGTTGTTCCTCAACATTGCAGGTCGCAACGACTGGTCTTCTACAATGGCTACAAACCGCCGCTCTTATTTCTACCCTACTGTCAACAGCGGATGGGTATTCACCGAGCGTCTCAATGGCACAAGGTTCAAAGAGAAGGTGTTAAACTACGGCAAGCTCCGCATTGCGGGTAGCGGTGCCGGCAACGACGCCATCGCTTACGCTAATAACAATGCAGGCTACCTGCAGGCTCCTTTCCGCAGCGCGTTTAGCTCAGTAGGTTCTCCGTTCAACGGCATCCCTACTTACCAGCTGGCAAGTGCATTCGGTACAAACATGCTTCGTCCTGAGCGCACTCGTGAGTTTGAGGTAGGAACAGATCTTTCTTTCCTCCGCGACAGGCTCAATGCTTCATTCACTTACTACAGGTCTTACACTACCGATATGATCGCTGCAGTACCGCTGTCTAATGCAAGCGGTTACCAGTTCAACTACATCAATGTAGGTGATGTGTCTAACAACGGTATCGAGATCGCAATGAGGGGAACACCGATCTCTACACGCTGGGGATTACGTTGGGACCTCTTCGGTACCTACACACGCAACGTGAATACTGTTGAGTCGATCAACGCCGGTGTTGAGAACATTTCATTGGGTGGTTACCAGGGTATGCAGATCGTTGCCGCTAAAGGTCGTCCTATGGGTTCTTTCTACGCTGCTGACATCGAATACTGGCAGAACCCTGCCGACGGTTCATGGCACGCTGTGGTAGATCCTGCAACCGGTTTGCCAAGGGCAACAAAAGATCCGGTGTACAAAGGATCTTATCAGCCTAAGTTCGTAGCCTCATGGGGTACAGATGTTACCTACAAAGGCCTGAAACTCCATGCATTGTTCTACACGAAACAAGGCAATGTGTTCTACAGCCAGACTAAGATGAACATGGACGCGAATGGTACATCTGAAGAAACTATTCTCAACGGCCGCAATGCATTCGTTTGGGAGAATTCAGTATCTCAGGTGCCTAATACCAACATCTACTTGCCTAACACTACCAAGACGTCTGCTTACGAATACTACACTGCTCAGCAGAGGTTGTATCCTGCACAGGGTATCGTTAATGGCAGCTACGTTCGTCTGCAGGAACTGGCGCTGTCTTACAAGATACCACAGCGTTATTACGAGCGCAGTCCTTTCGGCGCACTGGAAGCCGGTGTGTTTGGCAACAACCTGCTGCTGTGGACTGCTTCAAGCAACAAATATGATGATCCTGAAGCAACTTCTGCAGGTGCAATGGGCAACGGACAAGGATTTAACTACATAGCACGCCCGACCACGCGTAACTACGGTCTGTTTGTAAAAGTTAACTTCTAAACCATTATTCTAAATAATCTTTGTATGTCTATAAATAAAAAGTTCATAATTACTGCGGCGGTAGCGGGATTGGCATTGAGCGTTTCTTCCTGCAAGAAGTACCTTGATGTAAATACCAACCCCAATGTAGCGCACCAGGCTACCGTTATCACTATGCTGCCTGCAGCACAGTTGTATCTCGGTTCGGCAATGGGCGTTGATATGCAGATCAATGGCTCGGTTTGGTCTCAGTTCTGGACACAGACGCCTGCCGGTTCTCAGTACCGCGCGCTCGATCAGTTCGATCCTGAGGCCGACTACTACAACGCCAGCTGGAAGAACCTGTACCTCAGTGCTTCAAACGCTTACCAGTTATACAACCTCGCCGATTCCCAGCACAAAGGTGCTTACAAGGCTATATCCTTGCTCATGCGTGCATACGCCTTCCAGGCGCTTACGGACGGATGGGGCGATGTTCCTTTCAAAGATGCCCTCAGCGGTCAGTTTGCCGATGGTCACATCACCAGTCCTAAATACGATTCTCAGCGTGTAGTATACCGCGGCATCCTTGCTTATATCGATTCTGCTTCTGCACTCATCAACCTGAACGACGGCGCTGCTCCGGGTGCTGATGACCTCATTTACGGTGGTAACATGAGCAAATGGCAGAAATTTGCCAATACCCTGAAGCTGCGTGTGCTGATGCGCATGTCTGGAATTGAGCCACTGTATGCTAACCCGCGCATCGATACGATGTTCCTCAAAGGAACTCAGTTCATGGGTGCCGGCGATGATGCTGTTATCGCTTACGGTTCCGGCGCTACCAACAACAACCCTCTGTATGCTGAACTTACTTCAGTACAGATGGGTGGTGTGCAGCAAATGGCGGGTAGCAAAACTGCTATCGACGAAATGAACTCAAACAACGACTACCGTTCAAAAGTATTCTTTACTACAGTGCCTGGTGCAGGTCGTGTAGGTATCAAGCAGGGCGAGTACGATATCATGGTATCTTCAAGTTCTTACTCAGTACCAAGCGCTCACGTAGGTGGCAACGCTGCTTCTTCAGCTTCAGCTAAGGCGGGTGTAGTACTCCTGTCAAGCTGGGAAAGTTATTTCCTGCAGGCTGAGGCCGTGGCTCGTGGCATCACAGCTGCGGGTGGCGATGACGCTGATCTGTTCTACAAAGGCCTCAACGCCAGCTTCTCTTACTGGAACAACGCGCTCGTTGCAGAGGGTTATCCTTCAGCATCGGCTGCATACAGTGTGTACGTGAACGGTGACGCTACCGCATCTATCCCTGCCGCTTACTGGGGTCAGTATCCCGTTACCGGCACTGCCGATGACAAGGTGCGCCACATCATCACACAGAAGTGGTTCTCAATGTGCGGTACTCAGGGCTTCGAAGCATGGACAGAATGGCGCCGCACCGGTTACCCTTCTTTCCTCATCAATCCACGCAACAGCCGCATTGGTGCAGTTCAGTTGCCTTCAAGGTTTGTTTACCCTGCTTCAGAGGCAGCTACAAACGCAAACTATCCCGGACTTCGGTCGGTAACGACTCGTGTATGGTGGGATAAAAACTAATCTGAAATAAATAAAACAAGAGCAGAATGAAGAAGTTATTTATAGTATCAGCGATCGCCGCAGTTGCATTTGGAGCTTGTAAAAAGACCGATGGACCGGTATCTACGCTGCACAACTATTCTAAGCCAACAATAAAAATGGCTGCCGGCGACTACTACAGTATCCCTGTGGGTGGCATGCTGCCTGAGATAAAAGCAACTGCTTACGATTCGTTCTACAACGAAGAGTGCACTGTTGTGTACGACCAGACCAAACTGGACAACCTCGTTCCCGGTATCTACCCTGTGGTGGCTACTTCTAAGAACAAGTATGGTATGGCCGCCAACAGGACACTGTGGATAGCTGTTACCAACATCACCGACTCCATTGACCTGGGCGGCAGCTATGCACGTGCGGCTACATTCGACACGGTGCAGGTTACCAAACTGGCTCGTGGCTTCTACCGCACTTCCGACGTAGGCGCTAACGGTGCATCAGACACAACGCACGTGATCTCTGCATACTTTATCCAGACCACTCCTGTGGCACTGCTGATGCCGGCACAGAGCACCAAATTCGGTACGCTGTCTGCAACCGGTGGCACCATCAACACAGTCGCCAGCGACACCACTTTTGAATACTCAATTCAGAACAACTTCTTCACCAACGAAACAAGGGTGTTCAGGAAGTTCTGATAACAGATGTCATATTCATTAAACCATCCCCGTCCGCAAGACGGGGATGGTTGTTTTTGGAAGGTGAGCCCTCCGCGACGGCTACAATCACGGCGGCAAACATTACCTTTGCATTCTCATAAAATAGAGTCATGGACAATAAGCAATACAAACTCGATACGAAGCTGATACACGCGGGTGTAGAACCCGATCCAACCACCGGTGCCATCATGACACCGATCTACCAGACATCTACCTATGTGCAGGCTGCACCCGGCGATCATAAGGGATATGAATACGCCCGTACGCAGAACCCTACACGCACGGTATTGCAGAATGCGCTTGCCGCAATTGAGAACGGTAAGTATGGTCTGTGCTTTGGTAGTGGTATGGCGGCTACCGATGCAGTGATAAAACTGCTGCAACCCGGCGACGAGGTTATCGTGTCAAACGACCTGTATGGCGGCACGTACCGTATCATGACCAAGGTATTTGCCAACTACGGCATCAAGTTCCATTTCATAGGCATGCACAATGCGCAGGACATCAACGGGCACATCAATGCCAATACGAAGATGATATGGATCGAAACGCCGACTAACCCCATGCTGAATGTGATAGACATAGCAGCATGTGCCGAAATAGCCAGGAAGAACAACCTGTTGCTGGTGTGCGACAACACATTCGCGTCACCATACCTGCAGACTCCGCTCGATCTGGGTGCTGATATTGTGCTGCATTCTGCTACCAAGTACCTGGGTGGCCACTCTGATGTGGTGCATGGTGCATTGGTCATGAACGATAGTTCGCTGGAAGAGCGCCTGCGTTTCATCCAGAACAGCTGTGGCGCTGTGCCTGGTCCGCACGACTGCTGGCTGGTACTGCGCGGCATCAAGACCCTGCACGTGCGCATGCAGCGCCATTGTGAGAACGGAGCAGCTATTGCCGAGTTCCTCAGGTCGCATCCTAAGGTGGGCAAGGTCATCTGGACCGGCTTCCCCGATCATCCGAACCACGATGTGGCTAAGAAGCAGATGCGTGGCTTTGGCGGCATGATCTCCTTCACCCTCAAGAACGACAGCATTGATGCTGCCATGGAGGTGCTGAAGAAGACCAGGCTGTTCTCTCTGGCAGAGTCACTCGGCGGTGTGGAATCACTCATCGGCCACCCTGCTACCATGACACACGCGTCAATTCCCCGCGAAGAGCGCATCAAGAATGGTCTGGTTGATTCCCTCATCCGCCTCAGTGTAGGTATCGAAGACATCAACGACCTCAAAGACGATCTGGCACAGGCCATAGGATAATGCCGGTAAGGCTATATTGGAACGGGGCGCAGCTACTGTGTCCCGTTTTTTAGTCACCCGTTGTGGTGAAGGCATAAAAAAACTCCCCGCCATTGGCAGGGAGTTCAGTATAAGAATGAAGTGTATTAGTTGTTTGGAGTAGCTGTAACGTAGCTGGCAGAAATGATGCCATTTACAAAACGAACACCGGCAAGAGACTCAATAGTGTTGATGTCTACTTTGTGGTTAGCCAGGTTGTCCTTTGCATTGTATGGCTCGATGTTGTGGAACTGGTAGCACAGGTATTCGTCAGTGCTTGGAATGTAGATCACTTTCCAGGCCCATTCAGGAACGATAACGTTGTTGTTATGACCAATAACCCAGTTGCGGCCCACAGTACCTGCGAACACTTTTACTTTCTTGTACTTCTTTGCTTTCAGCATTTCCTTCTCATGCAGCTTCTCCCACAGACCTTTGTGTAGGTTGCGTGGCATAGGCATAATGTTGGTGAAGTAATAGCTTTCAGTATAAGCGTCTTTGTCGCAGTTGTTCTCGTTTGGCGCCATCATAGGAGCATCTTCGAACAAAGTGCTCTTGTAGTCGTTAATGAGGTCGGAAGCGTCAGAAAGTTGAGGGTCTGCACTCAGCCTTACGTTGTGGTCACCTTTCAGCTTGGAACAGTTGAACATGTCCGGAGTGAGGGAATAAACGACCAGAACCGGGATATGCTGTGATTTGGAGAAGTAAGAGGTAAAGTTAGTGTTCCTCACTTTCACGATATCCTGTCCGTAGCTGCTGAAGCTAAGTGCTATCAGCATAACGGCCAACAGTTTTGATGTGCCTTTAAGAATTATTTTTTGCATACGTGCCTTTTGTTCAGGTTAGCAAATTTAACAAGAATTAGATTGTCTTGCGATAAAAATATGACTTTCACCGAATTTTTTATAATAATACCCCGAATAATATCGGGATTTTTGAAAGTTTAATATCATTTGCATGCATGGTACCGGTCTGAGAACTGCTGCAGGCGCTGTTTGAAAGCCTATCCAGTGTGTGACTGCACCGGCAGGCGAACGAAGAATGTGGTCCCCTTCCCTTCCTGAGATTCGAACCAGATGCTGCCTTTCCAGAACTCTATGATCTTGCGCGTCATAGCGAGCCCGAGGCCGGTGCCAGACGATTTGGTAGTGAAGTATGGCTGGAAGATGCGTTGTGCCACCTCGTCGCTGATGCCATGCCCGTTGTCGGTGATGGTAATGAGCGCATGTCCGTCCTCGGCCTTTAGTGTCACCTCTATCAGTCCTCCCCGGTCAGCAGGAATGGCTTGTTTGGCATTCTCTAACAGATTGGTGAGCATGCGTAACAGTTGGCTATGGTCGGAAAAGGTGTAGATCTTTTCGGGTGGCAGATCCAGTTTCAGGTTACAGTTCGCTTCGTTGGTGTAGAGGCCGGTTGCAAGTGTGAGCAATGCACCGAGCTCCAGATCTTCGGGGCGCGCCTCAGGCATCTTGGCGAAGTTGGAGAACTCTGAGGCAATGTAAGACAGATTGTCTATCTGCTCTATAATGGATTCTGACACGCGCAGGGTGAGGGCTTTTATATTGGGGTTGTCGCCCTTTATAGCCTGAAGCAGGTACTGGATGTTCAGCTTCATGGGTGTGAGCGGGTTCTTGATCTCGTGCGCTACTTGTCGGGCCATCTCACGCCAGGCTGTTTCACGCTCGCTTTGGGCAAGGAGGGCTGCATTCTCTTCCACCTTGTTCACCATTTTGTTGTACTCTTCTACCAACAGGCCTATCTCATCGTCATAAGGCCAGGTGATGCGCTCGTTCTGCTGGAGGTTCAGCCTGCCGAACTGCGCTATGATCACGTTGAACGAACCCGTTACCCAGCGGGTGATGGACACCGTGATGAGGCTGGATATGAGGAAGATGAACGCATACACATTGATGAGGGTGATAACGATATTGGAAATCTGGAAATTGAGGTCTTTCTCGGAAGAGAAGAACGGCACATTGAGGAAGCCAAGGGCCACGCCATGCTCATTGCGCAGCGGTTCATAGGCCGAGAGGTAAGATAGCCCCGCTACCTGTTCGCGTTGCAGCACCAGAGAGCGGCCGCGCGCGTTCAGTTGATTGTAAGCATCGGGCCGCATAACACGGGCAATCAGGCCTTTCTGGTAGATCTCTTCCTGTGAAGATGCAAAGAGGTGGCCGTTATTGTCGTAGAGGTTGATGTCTATCTTCTGACTGGCAGCTACACCGGTTATGAACGCGCGGAACCCATTCGATTGCGTGACAGAGTCGAAGCGGGTATCATTCTCGTAGGCACGGGCAGTGCTGAGATAATTCTGCACTGCCAGTTTGGCGTTCTGCATGGCGCTACTCAGCTTCGTTGAATTGGAATTGCGGTAACTTGATGAGAAGAACCAGATCGTTACCACACCAATGAAAACAAACGAAACGAACACAATGGCAAGCATGGCATACTGTATTCTTTTGCGCAGCGTGAGCCGCACATATTTGCCGGGCCCACTGCTGTGTGTGAAATAGGAAAGATAGAGCTGGTAGAGTAGAATAATCACGGCAATGAATACCTGAATACTGAACAGGTAGGAGAAGAAGGTGATTACCTCGAGGAAGGTGTTGTGATCGTGTACCGCCACAATAGTACGCTTGTCGGACATCTTGTAGTGCAGCTCTGAGACACCGTTGACAGTATAGAACCGGAAGTCCTGGTCTTTAAGGGTGTCGTGCGAGAGGAAAGTGGGGAACGAATATCCACGGGCCTGATTGGTGAGCCGTCCGTTCACGTAAACCGCATAAGAGTATTCTTCCTCGCGCATAGTTGTTTTGCCTGTTGGCGGGAGTAACAACTCGGGGTAGACAGTGGTGGCAGCTTGTTTCTTGGGTTTGAGATCTATGACTACATATCCTATACGGTTGTTGATCGTATCTGCATATACGGGAATGTAGGACAGGTAGGAATGCTTGTCTGGCATGGACTCTTTGTAGAACAGGTAGGGCGAGGGTGTGGGCACCG
>JBIKSN010000290.1:0-3734 GCA_044348585.1 Flavipsychrobacter sp. | reverse complement strand
TGATGCTAAGACCGGTGTTGGTGCCGATGATGAGGATAGGCATGTAGATAGAATCTACGCGGAGACCTATCTTATTGCTGGTAACATTGTTGACAATAGGGCAACGGTAGTTACTGTTCAGCTTAACAGAAATGGTATCACCGATGACAGGAATGTAAGTGTATGAAGTACCTGTTGTGCCGGTAGCAACACCATTCTTGTACCAGGTGAGTGATGGCGCATCGCCGCCCCATACTGTTGACGCATAATAGTTAACGGTAGAACCCTGACAAACTGAATCGTTGACAGCCAGCGGAACAGAACCCAGATAAGCCGCAATAGTTGCAGCAGGTGTTTCGTTGGAAACGACGATCACAGACTTTGATGCTGCCACAGATGCAGGCATCGGGCATACCGCGCTGCTGGTGAGTGTAACCTCAACCACGTCGCCGGCAGACGGTGCGTATTGGAAAGTATCGGTAGTGGTAGAAACGAGTGAACCGTTGACACGCCAAACGTAGCCCGGAGTGGTGCCACCGTTCACCGGTGTTGCAGTAAACGTGTTGAGTGTGCCCGCACAAACGGTATCGCCGGGAGTGGTTGCTACGCTAACCGTAACGGCCACTGTGGGTGTGATAACTACTGTTGCAGAAGCGCTCATGTTGCTGACACAGCCAAAACCGGTTGTGGCAGTAGCTGTGTAAGTACCGGCAACCGGCATAGGGCCAAAGTTGAATGCACCGCCTGTAGCCACGTGAGTTGACGACAATGTAGCGCCGTTGTATAGACGATAAGTATAACCTGACTCAGAGTTGGCCATGCCTACAACCGAACCGGCACCACCTTCGCAGTAGCTGCCGCCACCGTTAACCGCATAAACAACCGGGAGGGGACGTGTATTGATAGTAACAGACCTGCGGCAGGTAGTAGGCAATGTGTATGAAATTACCACTGAACCCGCCATCACTCCGGTAACAACACCGGTCGTTCCGGCAACCGTTGCTACGGCAGTGCTGCTGCTGCTCCATGTACCACCTGATGTGGCACTGGCAAGTGTGATGTCAGACCCTTCGCACACATCAGTGAGACCAGTGATAGCCGCAGGAAGCGGATTAACTGTAACGCCCTGAGTAGTGAGACATCCTGTAGGGAGCCTGTAAGTAATGATGGCAGTGCCTGCGGTGAGACCTGAAACAACACCATCGGTGCCGATTGCTGCGACGCTGTAATCGGAGCTGGCCCAGAGACCACCTGTGCTGGTGGTAGCCATAGTTGACGTAGCGCCCTCGCAGAACACTGTTGTGCCGGTGATGGCTGCAGGAAGCGGATTAACTGTTACGTCCTGACTAATGCTGCAAGAAGTAGGCAGTGTGTAAACGATAGTAGCTGTGCCCGCGAGTACGCCGGTAACAGCACCCGAAGTGCCAACCGTTGCTATTGCCGGTGCGCTGCTGCTCCAGGTGCCGCCGGTAGAAGAAGTGGCCATGCCAACCACAGCACCCTCGCAGAACTCGGTGGTTCCGGTGATGGCTGCAGGAAGCGGGTTAACAGTTACATTCACTGTAGTTGATCCTGATGCGCCATATTGGTCGGTGACAGTAACGGTGAACGCATCGGTACCCACAAAACCTGCTGTAGGAGTGTACGTGAGACCGGTAGGCGTAAGCGTTGTGCCAGTTGAGGTAGTAGAATATGCTGCAACGAGTGTGCCATGAGACGGAGCGCCTGTAACAGTCCATGTTTCTGTCTGACCAGCGTCCACATCATTCACAGCCATGAGGCTATTGATGCTGCGTGCAGGGCTATTCTCACAAACACTAAACGACTGGGTAGTGCCGCCCGCAAACGAAGGGGCATTGTTGCCGGTGACAGAAATGTTGTCAACGATCCAGTACCATGACCAATCGCCAGTCCATCGGAAACGCACCTTGACACCTGGCCTGTTAGCGGCATGTGCAGAGATGTCGATGTCCTGCAAATTCGGATTAGTTGTGGTAACAGTGGTATTGTATACGTTAACCCAAGAAGTACCATTGTACACGTCAACATGCGCACCTCCACCATCTAAACCACGAAAATACTGAGCCCATTTTAGCTTTACTATGTTCTGACCGGTCGTATTAAAAGGAGCCGACTCCAAGGCTACTTCTTCCGCGCCACCGCCAAAAGAGTAATTATCACTATCAAAGATCCCGAATGGAGCGGACATGGGTGCATTTGCCGCTCTTCCGCCAGGGTTATTGAAATGCCATACATCGTAAGACGCCCCGGCATATGTGTTATTCACCCAGCCTGCAGGCGGAGTTGTACCCGATGCGGTGCTGAAGTTTTCACTGAAGAGCACTGTTTGTGCATTTGCCGACGTTGCCAGCAAACCTGAACCCACAGCCAATAAGAGGGCATTTCTCAGTTTTCTTACCAGATAGAATTGTTTCATAACGCTAAATATTAATACGTGTGAATTTATTTAATGCAAAATTACTGTAAATACACCACCAAAAGCCATGATATCCATCATAAATCAAGAAAGGTGGCAGAAAAACAACTGCCACCCTTCGGGAAATTATTTATAGGGAAGATCAGTCGATGGTAGCGATGCACTTCAGCTCTATGGCAATGGCTGTAGGCAGGGCATCTATGCCGACAGTGGTGCGGCAAGGCTGATTATCTTTGAAGTATTCAGCATAGATCTGGTTATATGTATGAAAGTCGCGCTTCATATCTACCAGAAATACAGTCACATCTACCAATTTATCCCAACTGCTGCCACTTTCTTCCAATATCACGCGTACATTATCAAACACACTGCGGCACTGAGCTGCAAAGTCGAACTCCTTGAAATTGCCGTGTTTGTCAGTAACCAATCCCGGAATTTCGTCGGTACCGGCTTTGCGAGGACCGACGCCTGATAGGAACAGAAGGTTGCCAACGCGCTTTGCATGCGGATAAAGACCAACCGGTTTCGTGGCTTTTTCTGTAGAGAATGACATATTATAAGTGCTGAATAACTGGATTATGAATTACTGACGGATGTAATTGTTGAAAACAACCGCATCTACGGCGCCATTACCATAACGGCGTTTTAACTGCAGTGATACCGTATTACGATTGATAACACCGTTGCCGGTGTAATAAACCGAGGTTATGGTTGTGGGTGTGATGGTGAAGTTAGAACCACCTGACGTATTGTTGGACAGCTCGATAGGGAGCGTGACTACAGTACGCGCGGCAGTATCGACCCAGGTCACATCCATGAGATTATAATTGGTGGTGTCGTCGGAAGCGGAGAAGATGAGGGAATTGGTGGTGTCGGAATTGGGATCATCGGGCGGAACGCCTTTGTAAACGCCGGCGTAGGTCTTGCGGTACACGACCTCGCAGTTGGCACCATCGGTACCGGTAACGCATTTGCAGATGCCACCGGTACACTCGCCATCGTTGAGGCAGGTAACGGCACCACATTCGTTCTTGACACAGGAACTGTACAACAGTACACTGAAGGTGCTCAATGTAACAAATGCGGCAAGCGCTATGTGCTTTAATGGTCTCATAAAATGCTTAGTACCTGATTTCCGAAGTACGAGTGTCAAAGATAGGAAATACCAATCAACCAGTGAACGGAGAAACAAAGGCCGGTGGGGACAAAAAAAGCCGGCCCAAACGGACCGGCTTTGTGATATTATAAAGAACCGAATAGTATTAGTGAGCTGCTTTGAATTTCTTCACAGCCTCGGTGAGGCGAGGAAGGACTTCGA